>JBBIUJ010000020.1:0-23474 GCA_037440345.1 Prolixibacter sp. | reverse complement strand
CACCAACAAAGAGAATCACCTCTTTTTCGGGTGCTCCGAATTTAGCCCCCATGGCCGCCGGAAGTCCAAAACCCATTGTCCCCAATCCTCCTGAAGTAACCCACAATCTGGATTGATCGAATCGGGCATAACGGGCGGCAGCCATCTGGTTCTGACCAACGTCGGTAACAATCACCGCTTTGTTGTTTGTAAGATCGGTCGACATGCGAACCACTTCACCCATGGTCAATCCGGGTTTGGTTGGTGTCAGGTCATTCACGATCACCTTGTCATGCTCTTTTTGGCGGGCCTGAAGAAATTCGTTAACCCATACCGTATGTTTCTTCTCCTCAACCAAAGTAGTCAGCAATCTTAGTGTGTGTTTGGCATCACCAACGATGGCCACATCCGTTTTGATATTCTTATCAATTTCTGCAGGGTCGATCTCAATGTGAATGACTTTGGCCTGCTTTGCATAGGTGTTGATGTTTCCAGTGACCCGATCGTCAAAACGCATTCCAACGGCAATTAAGACGTCACATTCGTTGGTTTTAATATTCGGAGCATAGTTTCCGTGCATACCAAGCATTCCCATGTTCAACGGATGATCGCTTTGAAGGGCAGAAATACCAAGCAGGGTAGAGGCTGCCGGCATGCCGGTTTTTTCGATAAAGCTCAAAAGCTCCTTCTCAGCTCCCGAAAGCAGGATGCCCTGACCATAAATAAGGTATGGTTTTTTGGCTTCGTTGATCAGATCGGCTGCCTTTTTCAGATGTTTTTTATCAGTTGGAAATTCAGGAACATAGGAACGAATTTTGGTGCATTTCTCATAGCTAAATTGAAGTTTGCCAAACTGCGCATCTTTTGTAATGTCCAGTAACACGGGGCCCGGACGTCCCGAAGAAGCAATGTAGAATGCTTTGGCAATGGCTTCAGGGATCTCTTCCGGACTGGTAATCTGATAATTCCATTTTGTAATTGGCATGGATATACCGATCACATCAGATTCCTGAAAAGCATCGGTACCAAGCAATCCTGAGGTAACCTGTCCGGTTACACAAACCAATGGTGTTGAGTCAATCATGGCATCGGCGATACCGGTTATCAGGTTGGTCGCACCGGGACCTGAGGTGGCAAAGCATACCCCTACTTTGCCGGAAACACGGGCGTAACCCTGGGCCGCATGTACGGCACCCTGTTCGTGGCGCACCAGAACGTGCTTTACATGGTGGCCAAAATCGTAAAGCGCATCATAGATAGGCATGATAGCTCCACCCGGGTATCCGAAAATTGTGTCAACACCTTCCGCAACAAGCGATCGGATCATTGCTTCCGACCCCGACATTTCAACGGGCTCTTTCGGACTATTTTTTATTTTCTCATTTTTGGTTGTCATATCTGATCATTTATCTAATAAGCATTCTATTTTTTATTTATTCTTCAATTTCCCCGGTCTCCCAGGTCCTCTTCGACCTCTTGGACCCCTTCAACAAGCTCAGGGACCGGTGGTTCAAATATGGTTTTTATTACCCATCTCCCCATCTCCCCGTCGTCCTAGTCGTCCCAGTCATCCCAGTCTTCCTATTCGATCAACCGAATAGCCCCCTTATCGGCCGAGGAGACATTTTGCGCATAGGCTTTCAACGCCCTGCTGATCTCCCTGACTCTTGCAGCGGGTTTGTAACTGTCATTCCCGCGTGCCTTTTGTTTGGAGATCCGCTCTTGCAGCACTTTGTCGGTGACAATCCACTCAATTTTCCTGCCGGGAATGTCGATGGCAATTTTATCTCCATCCTCAACAAGGGCAATTTCACCACCTGCAGCGGCTTCTGGTGAGACATGGCCAATTGAAAGTCCGGAAGTACCTCCGGAGAAACGCCCATCGGTAAGCAGGGCACAAACCTTATCCAGTTTTCTGGATTTCAGGTAAGAAGTTGGATAGAGCATTTCCTGCATACCGGGACCACCTTTGGGTCCTTCGTAGCGGATAATTACTACATCTCCCGGTTTCACTTTCCCTTCCAGGATTCCGGTACATGAATCTTCCTGCGATTCGAAAACCCGGGCTGTCCCTTCGAAATGGTAAACCGATGAATCTACACCTGCAGTTTTCACGATGCAGCCGTTTCGCGCAATGTTTCCATACAGAACGGCCAAGCCACCCTCTTTCGAAAATGCATGATCCACAGCTCTGATGCATCCATGTTGACGATCCAGGTCCAATTCAGTGTAATATTTTTCCTGAGAACCCATTACGAGGTTTCGACCCAGGTTTCCGGGGGCTGAAGCATACCATTTTTTTGCTTCCGAATCCTCACCAACCCTGCGAATGTCCCATTTTTTGATGGCCTCTGCCAGGGTTGGCTCATCCACCCGTGACACATCGAGGTTCAATAAATTTTTTCTTTCGAGCTCGCCCAAAATGGCCATGATACCTCCGGCCCTGTTCACATCCTGGATGTGGTAAGAGGAGCTGGGGGCCACTTTGCAGATGCATGGAACATTTCGTGAAAGCTGGTCCATCTCTTTCATGGTAAAATCGACACCGGCCTCGTTGGCAATGGCCAAAAGGTGCAATACGGTATTGGTCGATCCACCCATGGCAATATCGAGGGTCATGGCATTCATAAATGCGGCACGAGTGGCGATGGAGCGGGGCAATATGGCTTCGTTGCCATCACGATAGTAACTGTAGGTTATTTCGACGATCCGTTTTGCGGCTTGTTCAAAAAGTCTTTTTCTGTTTGCGTGGGTGGCAACAATGGTACCGTTTCCCGGAAGGGATAGACCGAGCGCCTCGGTCAGGCAATTCATGGAGTTGGCAGTAAACATGCCGGAGCAAGAGCCACAGGTAGGACAGGCATCCTGTTCCACCTCCGACAGAAGCTGTTTATCTATGGAATCGTCGGCTCCCATCACCATGGCATCCACCAGGTCGTATTGCTTGCCGCGGATTTCACCGGCCTCCATCGGACCACCGGAAACGAATATGGATGGGATGTTCAGACGCATGGAGGCCATCAGCATGCCGGGGGTTATTTTGTCACAATTGGAGATACAGATCATGGCATCTGCCTGATGGGCATTCACCATATACTCGACACTGTCGGCGATCAGATCGCGGGAAGGAAGCGAATAAAGCATTCCATTGTGTCCCATCGCAATCCCGTCGTCGATGGCAATGGTGTTGAATTCGGCAGCGAAGCATCCTTCAGCCTCCACCAACCTTTTGACCATCTGACCTACCTCGTGCAGGTGGGCATGACCTGGAACAAACTGCGTGAAAGAGTTGACAATGGCAATGATCGGTTTGCCGAACTGGTTCTCCTTCATGCCATTGGCACGCCATAAACTTCTGGCCCCTGCCATTTTACGCCCTTGCGTAGATTGATTGCTTCTTAACCCTTTTTGCATAATTTCTTGCTTAAAAAAAGAACCTTTCTCGTTTAGTTGAGAAAGGTTCATCTATATTTTGTCATCACAAAGACTTTACCTCCTCAAACCGTACAGACGAGAATTAGAATGACCACGAGGAGGAGAATGCCAATTGATGTTATCATGTACTTCTTTACGCTTTAATTGTTTTTATGTTTCAATGAATGACAAAGCAATGATTTTTGCAATTCATCCGTGACAAAAGTATCAATAAAAAATTCACAACAAAATAAAATTGTAAGTAATCAAGGTTAAATAATTAATAAATCGAGTAATTTATCCACTTTTTATTATGGTTTGTGAATTGTGGAATATTTTAACCAAAAATTCAAAATTCATATTATTCATTCATGTAGAATGACAAAAGTATAGATTCCAGCAACTTAGAGGCTTCCTGCGATTTGAGATCGAAATTATTGATCAGGATGGCAAAGAGTATCGTTTTGTTGCTTTTGCTCCGCATCAGTCCGGCAATGCTTCTGACATGTGCCATCGATCCGGTTTTGGCGGTGACATTTTTTTCGAGAGGGGTGCCTTTGAAGGAATTTCGAAGTGTGCCATCCAACCCGGCAACGGGCAGGGCATTCAGGAAGATTATCCGGTTTGGTCCATCGTACAAATATTTCATCGTTTCGACGAGCATTTTTGCAGTCAGTGCGTTGCTTCTGGTCAAACCGCTGCCATCTGCCGGGAAAAACCCTCGGGAGTCGATCCCTTTGTCCAGACAAAATTTATGGTAAGCTTCCAATCCTTTGGCCCGTGAGGGTTCTCCCGAATATTTTCTGCCAATCTCACAAAGAAGGTGTTCGGCATACAAATTGAGACTCTCCTTGTTTAAAGGGACAATAATCTCCTTCAGGGGAGGAGAGAACTGGGTACCCACCAGTTTTCCTGCGCTTTTTTCACCCTCCAACATTTTGATGACCTCTCCTGAAAGATTAATTCCCTCCTCTTTCAATGTTTTCAGGAGTGCTTGTCCTGCAATTTGCGGCGGATCAGGCATTGCTGCCTTGATCACAAAATCGGTTTGATCGGCGGGTATGGACCCTTCAATGGATTGGTGCAAAGATCCGGGTGCACCATACACAATGGTGTGGTCTCCGGCTTCGGCAGAGGAGGTCACGTGGTTGTCTAATATGAGACCAGGTATCTCCGGATCAATTGATTTGATTGCTGTTTTTACACCGACTGCTTTGGATGAACTGAAATGTATATCGTAAAGGTTGTCCTTAAATGTAAGCGTTGAAACACCTGCGCCGTAATAATTCCCGATATCGTCCCATGCCCAGCCGCCAGGCACGGAAGCATGCTCAAGGGCTGAAAGATCGAGCAATATATTGCCCTTGATTTTTCTGATCCCACTCTTTTTCAGTTGAGCGACCCAGTTTGACATACAATCCTTGTAGTGATCTTCAAAAAAGGAGGAAAAGAAAGCGGGATCGCCCCCCCCTTTCAGAATGAGATTTCCTGTTAAGACGCCATTTTGAGGGTCGATGTTTCCAGAATAATAGAGAGAGGTTGAAAAGGTATAATCGGGACCCAGGATTTCCAAAGCGACAGCAGTGGTAAAAAGCTTCATTACCGAGGCGGACGAGAGACTCTTCTGATCCGTTTCACATAGCAGATCTCCTGTTCTGGCATCGATGGCATAAATACTGTATGAAGCAGTCGATAAATTCCCGGAACTAAAAAAATGACCAACAGAATTTTTTTGCGCGAATGATGGCTGGATGTGAATGCTTAAGAGCAGGATAAAAAGGAGTAATGGTCGCATTTTTAAGTCTTTGATTGTTGCTTGTACAAAGATAAACAACGCCGTAAGAGTAGAAAATCTTAGAACCAATATCCGAGAGAAAGGAAAGGAATAAAGTCTTTGTTGAAGCTTGTATAGCTCAGATTTAGCTCAATCGGACCAACCGCACTATCGTAGGCCCCGTTTAAACCGAAACCGAAAATGGTTTTTTGATTGGTTAGCAAGAGGTTTTCTTCACTGTACAAACCGAAATCGCCCACTGCGGAGATGTATATTTTCTCCCACATCCTGAGCCTGGTCTCAAGTCTGGCCACACCTATATTGCTTGTATTTATCTCCATCCTGTGTAAGCCATTGAATGGAATATTGTTTTCCATGTAATTGGTCTGTTGTACGCCCCCTAAAAACGACCTATGGAAATAGGATTCTGTTTGACCGAAGATGATTCTGCTGTTGATTGAATAGAGCAGGGTAATACGATCGGAGACGGAGCGAGCCCTTTTGAATGAGAAATCACCTATCAGGATTGGATTGTTGTTCCCGTTGTTGAGCAAAAACTTAGCGCCACCACTAATATTTGTTCCTTTGGTTGGAAAGTAAATTTTGTCCAGCCGGTTGTGTTCTATTTTGGCAAAGAGGTTGAAATAGGTTTTGTTCTTTATCTTGTATCCTGAAGTGTCTCCGATAGCAGCATCCAACTTATACCTGTCCATTGAAGTTCCAATTGTAAAACGGGTGGCATCGGTGATGAAAGAGTGGGTTGCAACCTGTAAATTAAGCAGTGACATCTCTATTTCAGCAGTTTTTTTTCCTGATCCATAGCGGTAATAACGATCGGCCACATACATCAATTTGGAGTAAAAACCCGGCTTCCATCCGCGATCGATCGAATATTGCCCGGAGAACATGGGATATTGTGAAAGCTTTGCATCCATCGATAGCCTCGATCCAAAGAAATTTTGGTTTCTGATGGTGATGTTGATCAGCATGGCCGATCTCAAATCGGAGTCGTAGTGAAGACCCGCATTGATTTTGTTATTTTTACGCTCCTTTACCTCTACCTTGAGGGTTTTCTTTATCTTCCCTACCAGCTGGTAATTCACATATTCGTAATTTCCTGTAGAGTAAAGCCGCGAAATACCATTTCTCAAACGCTCAAGTGTTACGTGCTGATCACGTTTGATCCCGGTCTGACCGAGATAAAATGCGATTTTGGCGCGGTCAGTTCCTGTTACCTCAATCTGGTTGATAACCAATGTTGTATCATTCTTTGTAAGGTGATTGATGGTTCGTGGTTTCGCCACCAAATGAAGCGAATCCCTCAGATGTATCAACTGTGGTAATACCCTGCGGGCCGCATCCTCACCGCGCTTGATAAGGATTTCGGCTGATTCGGCCTTAAAACTTGCAGCCGAAAAATCGTGAATATAGGGCCGAATATAAATATCAACAGCTTTCGCATTTTTGTCGCTTTTCTGTCTGCCCATAAAGTTCATCATCTGCGAAACCACCTCCGGGATACCTTTCAGATCTTCCGGGGTCATCAGGCTGTCCATGATGTCGACGCCAATGATGATGTTTGCTCCCATCTGTTGGGCCCTGTCAACCGGATAATTGTTGACAATACCGCCATCCACCAACATCTGGCCATTGATTTCAGCCGAAGTAAATGCTGCCGGGATCGCCATACTTGCCCGCATGGCTTTAGGAAGATAGCCTTTATTGAGAACCACCTCTTCTCCGGTGGTCAGATCAGTGGCGATGCAAAGGAAAGGTATGGGGAGCTTGGAAAAGTCGTACACATCATGAAATCCAAGCGTAAGATAGGTAAATAGTTCCATGGCATTCTGCCCGTTGAGGACTCCGTTGGCGAGGTTTAGTTTCTTCTGCTCGAATGGGAAGCTGACATTGTACCGCGATTCATCCGATTTATCAAATGGGGTAACAAACTCGGGTTTGTATTCGTTGCTTAGCAAACTGTTCCAATCCTGCCTCTTGACAATTTTTTCGAGTGTGGCAGCATCATATCCACAGGCGTACAATCCTCCGACAATGCTTCCAATACTGGTCCCAGCGATGTAATCTATTGGAATTTTAGCCTCTTCCAATACTTTTAAAACACCAACATGTGCAAATCCTTTGGCTCCCCCTCCTGATAACACCAGTCCGATTTTTGGTTTGGCGATAGTTGTCTGCCCCAAAAGAAATTGGGCAAAACAGAAGAAGATTAATGTGATAGCCAATCTTTTCATCCATGGAATGAATTACAACCTGAACATAACAATTAATACAATCAAATCCCTTAATAAAAAGTTATTTTATTATTAAAATTAAATAAGGGTAAAATGAGGTTGAACTGTCTTGGAAATAGAGGGCAAAATAGCGATGAACCCGCGTCGGGCAATTCAATAATCACTCTCGACATCATGACAGTGCGAACTGTGGATATTCTGAAAATTTATTGATAGACATTCATTAATTTTAATTCTTACCAAGATGAAAACACAAATTACTTCCCGATTAAGCAATCAACTGCATTGGATTTTACTTATGTTGATTGTTATTTGGTGCAGTGGTATGAAGGCTGAGGCAAGTATGGAAAATGCAGCCGACTCACTTAAATACAAGCAATTCAAAGGGTCAGTGATTGATATGGAATCGCGTAAAGCCCTTGGTTTTGCGACGTTGACATTGGAAGGATCCAACCTATCAACAGTTGCCAACAGTGATGGTGAATTCTCATTCAAAGTGCCACTCAACCTGGCTACCGGAAATGTGATCGTCTCCTACTTAGGACACAAGGACAAAATCCTCAGTCTCACGGTTCTCAAACCGGAAAGAAACCGTATCGAACTCGAATTGCTTACGGTCACCCTGAGCACTATCAGCGTTCATCCCAAGGATCCGGATATGCTCATGAGCGCCATCATGAACCAGAGAGCCCAGAATTACAGCCAGGATCAGAACAAAATGATCGTTTTTTATCGCGAAACAATCAAAAAGAACAAGACTTACGTCTCCCTTTCCGAAGCTGTTCTGGATCTTTATAAGCAACCTTGCTTGTCGGGCAGATCAGATCAGATTGAACTTTCCAAAGGAAGAAAGAGCACAGATTACACCAAGTTGGACACCATCACCTTCAAATTGCAGGGAGGCCCCTATACCTCTGTTCTTCTTGACATCATGAAAAATCCTGAAATGGTGTTCACTGAAGAGATGATGAAAAACTACGATTTTACCATCGAAAACATATCCAAAATTGGCGACAGATTGATGTATGTGATTGATTTTAAGCAAAATATAAATACAAAAGATCCGTTGTATTATGGCAAGTTGTATGTTGATACTGAAAGCCTTGCCATCATCAGCGCCACTTTTAGCCTCAATGTCACTGATAAGTTTGCTGCAGCAGACCTGTTTATCCGCAAAAAACCAATGGGCGCAAAAGTCTATCCAACGGAAGCAACATACCAGGTAAACTACCGTGAAAAGGGTGGAAAATGGTTCTTCGGTTACTCCAGGGCAGAGATCATCTTCAAGATTGAATGGAAGAAAAGACTCTTCAACACCCACTACGCAAGCACCATCGAGATGGCAGTTACCGATTGGACGAAGAGTCCGGTCAAGAACGCCAAACCTACCGACCGGCTGAAACCATACGTAGTCATGATGGATGAGGTGTCAGGTTTTGCAGACCCTGAATTCTGGGGAGTCTATAACGTAATTGAACCTGAGAAATCAATCGAGCAGGCCATCAGAAAGATCCAACGAAAGATGAAGTACAATTAGCTGTTAATAGTAAAAGCGGGCAACGAGAGGCCCCTTCTTCCGGATACGGGAAAAGGGGCCTCATTTTTAATTTGCCAACATGATTTTTACATTAACAATTCACATTCAATAAAGGTGTCTGATACACATTTCTGACAGTTTCACTAACTTCGTGCGGTTTTTATCGAAAAATTAGTTATCGTTCAGGTAACAAAGAGATTGTATCACTTAAATAGTTCACAAAATGTTAATAAGTAAAGTCGTCGGAAGAGAAATTCTTGATTCACGCGGTAATCCAACCGTAGAAGTAGAAGTAACCCTGGAGAGCGGTTTTGTTGGTCGTGCCGCAGTTCCATCCGGAGCGTCAACCGGAGAAAATGAGGCAATTGAGCTTCGCGACGGAGACAAGAAAAGATATCTTGGCAAAGGCGTTTTGAAAGCCGTTGAAAATGTCAACACAGTAATTGCGGAGCATGTAGTTGGAATGAGTGCCCTGAACCAGGTTGCCCTGGACCACGCACTGATTGCCCTTGACGGGACAAAAACAAAATCCAAACTGGGCGCAAATGCGATTCTGGGCGTCTCACTTGCTGTTGCCAAAGCTGCTGCTGCTTATCTTGAAATGCCACTTTACCGTTACATCGGTGGTGTGAATGCCAAAACATTGCCTGTGCCAATGATGAATATCATCAACGGTGGCTCTCACTCCGATGCCCCCATCGCTTTTCAGGAATTTATGATCCGCCCGATCGGTGCCTCCTCCTTCCGCGAAGCATTGCGCATGGGCGCCGAGGTTTTCCACAGCCTCAAAAAAGTATTGCACGACCGCAACCTAAGCACTGCAGTAGGTGACGAGGGTGGTTTTGCCCCAAAACTGGACGGGACTGAAGATGCCTTGAACAGCATCATCCTGGCCATCAAAAATGCCGGTTACAAACCTGGTCGCGCCGAAGAGGGTGGTGAGATCTCCATTGGCCTCGACTGTGCTGCATCAGAATTCTATAAAGATGGCATCTACAACTACGCAAAATTCGAAGGTCCCAACGGTGCAAAGCGCAACAACGTTGAGCAGGTAGAATTTCTGGCTTCACTTGTTGCAAACTTCCCGATCGACTCTATTGAAGACGGTTGTTCAGAAAACGACTGGGACGGATGGGTTATGCTGACCGAAAAACTTGGAGACAAATGCCAATTGGTTGGTGACGACTTGTTCGTAACCAACGTAGAATACCTGAAAAAAGGTATCGAACTGGGCGCTGCCAACTCTATCCTGATCAAGGTAAACCAGATCGGAACATTGACCGAAACACTGGATGCCATCGAAATGGCCCATCGCGCCGGTTACACCAGCGTTACCTCTCACCGTTCGGGTGAAACTGAAGATGCCACCATCGCCGACATCTCCGTAGCTACCAACGCAGGTCAGATCAAAACCGGATCACTCAGTCGCTCCGACAGGATGGCCAAATACAACCAGTTGCTCCGCATCGAGGAGGAATTGGGTGCAACAGCTGTTTACGGCTACAAAAAAGTGATTAAGAAGTAAGAAAGCGTTTCTGATATATTGAAAAGGCATCCAAATGGGTGCCTTTTCTGTTTTCATCTGTTATCCACCTTCTCCGGATATAAATCGTGGTTCATTAACCTGTGCTCCGCCATCTGAACGAACTTGGTTCCAGGCTTGCCATAATTGCAGTAGGGGTCAATGCTGATGCCTCCCCTGGGGGTAAATTTCCCCCAAACTTCGATGTACCGGGGATCCATCAGTTTGATCAGGTCCTTCATGATAATGTTGACACAGTCTTCGTGAAAATCCCCGTGGTTGCGAAAGCTAAAAAGATAGAGTTTCAAACTCTTGCTCTCCACCATTTTGAGATCCGGAATGTAACTGATGTAGAGTGTGGCAAAGTCAGGCTGACCGGTTATCGGACAGAGGGTCGTGAACTCCGGGCAGTTGAATTTTACCCAGTAGTCATTGCCTGGATGCTTGTTGTCGAATGTTTCCAATACATCAGGGTGATAATTGAAATCATAGGAGGTCGACCTGCCCAAACTATTTAATTCGTCCATTTGCTTCAGAATTTAAGTATTTTACCAATCCCCTGTTCCTAAGTTTGCATGATGGGCAGGTACCGCAACCATCCCCCGGGATGCCGTTATAGCAGGTAATCGTTTCATTTCTTACCAGATCAAAAACATCCAGTTCATCGGCCAACTGCCAGATCTCGGATTTATCAAGCCACATCAGGGGCGTGTGAATACGGTATTCATAATCCATTGAGAGATTGAGCGTCTGGTTGAGCGACACAATAAAATCATTGCGGCAATCAGGATATCCACTGTAATCCGACTGCCCCACACCTGTTATGAGGTCGTGAATGTTGTTTGCTTTGGCGAAAATAGCGGCGTAGGTGAGAAAAAGCATATTTCTTCCCTCCACCAGGGTGTTGGGAGGCCAGTTCCCGGCCTGATCAGATTCTATTTTTATGGCGCTGTCTGTCAGTGCATTGTGAGATACGCTACTGAGGAGGTCCAATTGAAAAATTTGCAGCGGGACACCTGCTGCATCTGCAATTTTTCTGGCAGCGGTCAGTTCAACAACATGCCTCTGTCCATAATTGAAAGCAATCGCCTCTACCTGGTCAAAATGTTTTTTTGCCCAGAAAAGAGAGGTAGTCGAATCCTGTCCACCCGAAAAAACAACCAGCGCCTTCGTCCTATCCATCAGACTTGTTGAATTAGAAAGGGATTATAAGAAATAGCATGGTCATAAGTATCTGATCCCTCAACTTTTTTGACCCATTTCACCACGACAATCGTCAAAGGCAAAATCACTATTTCGTAAATGGTTTTGATGAGGGCCTGGGTAAATATCATGATGATCAAAGCTTTAAACGGCAGATTTCCGGCAAAGGCGATCATAATAAATATCATCGAGTCGGCCGTTTCGCCAACCAGGGTAGAGAGTATGGCCCTTACCGAAAAATTCTTTCCCTTCATCAACACCTTCACCTTGCTCATCACGATGGCATTTAAAAAGGAACCTACAAGATAGGCCATGAGACTGGCAACCACAATGCGTGGCGTACTTCCCAAAATAGTATTAAATGCCTCCTGGTTGTGCCAAAAAGGAGCCGCCGGCACGACGATGGCAAGGGAGAAAAACAGGACTGCCAGAATGTTTACGGCAAACCCGGACCAGATAATGAGCCGGGCTTTCCGATATCCCCATACCTCCACAATCACATCATTGATGATATAGGCGATGGGAAAAATCAGCACGCCGGCAGGTGCCGCCCAGGAACCAATTAAAATAATTTTTGTGGCTAAAATGTTGGATATCAACAAACAGATTGCAAACAGAATGCCTGCAAGCATAAACAGGACAGAAACAGATCTTTTCATTTTACTTGTTTTTTACGTGGTGTTCAAGCACACGGAGTGAATGACTCAAATTGTCTGCAAAGTTATATACAATAAGGGAAATGTCCTAATTCGAAAAATCCTTCTGTTATTTTTACTATACCAAAAGCTCAAAAAGTGAAGTTTCAACTGATTACTTCTTAAATTTTAATCTATTTTTAGCAAAAAAATTTACAAACCTCCAGAGTTCTCCAGTTTGTAATCTTTAATTTGTAATTTTTCATCAACCATACTAACGAATAAATTTTCTCAATGAATGTACTTTTAGGGGTTATTTTTCACTCGATCGGTGGCTTCGCCTCCGGAAGTTTTTACATGCCTTTCAAAAAGGTAAAGGGCTGGGCATGGGAAAGTTATTGGATCATTGGCGGCCTCTTCTCCTGGCTGATCGTTCCTCCCCTTGCCGCTTATCTTACCGTACCCGGATTCGCAGCCATTATTGGTTCAGCATCCGGCAACATCCTCGGGATCACCTACCTGATGGGACTTCTTTGGGGTATCGGGGGATTAACCTACGGTCTGGGTGTCAGATACCTCGGCATGTCGCTCGGTAACTCCGTGATTTTGGGCTTCTGTTCTGCCTTCGGGGCATTGGTCCCCTCCATTTATTATTCCCTCCATCCAACCGTTGGGAAAGTATCGTTTGTAGACATGATCACCCATCCCGGAGGTCAGCTGGTTTTATTGGGCGTAGTGGTTTGCCTGACAGGCATCGCCGTATCAGGTCGTGCCGGGTGGAAGAAAGAGAAGGAGCTTTCTCCGGAGCAGACTCAGGCCAGCGTGCAGGAGTTTAGCCTGGTCAAAGGGCTGATCATTGCAACAATTTCAGGTATTCTTAGTTCGTTCTTTAATTTTGGCATCGAAGCCGGAAAGCCAATGGCCGAAGAGGCCGTAAAGGCAGGGTTTAACCCGCTGTTTCAAAATAATGTGACATTCGTTGTTATCCTTTGGGGCGGACTAACCACTAACCTGATCTGGACCACCATTCTGAATCTCAAAAACAAGACATACGGCAATTTTACCGACCTGAAAAAGCCGCTGTTGAACAACTATTTCTTCGCGGCACTGGCCGGAACAACCTGGTTTATGCAATTTTTTTTCTACGGAATGGGAGAGAGCAAACTGGGCAACGGCGCCAGTTCCTGGATACTTCACATGTCAACCATCATCTTGACAGCCAACATGTGGGGTCTATACAACAAAGAGTGGAAAGGGGTTTCACCCGCCACATTCCGCACTTTTGTGATCGGAATCGTCACCATCTTGCTTTCCGTCTTCATTGTCGGAATTGGTAATTCAATCTAACGCAATAAATGTTGATTCTTAATAACTTTAGTCACTTTAGTCACTTTAGTCACTTTAGATCACTTTAGATCACTTTAGTCACTTCAACAAAATAAAATATTCGCAACATGAACAACGAAATGATTCTTAAATCCTACGCCACCGCCAAAGAGATCTATGGCTCCTTTGGTGTAGATACCGATCTGGTTTTGGAGAAGATGGATCAACTCAGTATCAGTCTTCATTGCTGGCAAACCGATGATGTCGGTGGCTTCGAAACACCCGATGCTGCCCTCTCAGGAGGCGGTATCCAGGCTACCGGAAACTACCCGGGCAAAGCGAAAAATATCGGACAGGTTCGCGCTGATCTCGAAAAGGTTCTCTCGCTTCTACCGGGAAAGCAGCGCATCAACCTTCACGCCATCTACGGAGATTTTGGCGGAGAGATGGTAGACCGCGACCAGATAGAACTGAAACATTTCCAAAGCTGGATCGATTGGTGCAAGAAACTTGGAATTGGCATGGATTTCAATGCCTCCTGTTTCTCTCATCCCAGGGCTGCCGATGGTTTTACCCTCTCCAGCAAAAATGAGGAAAACCGCAGGTTTTGGGTCGAGCATGTAAGGCGTTGCCGCGCCATCTCTGCCGAAATAGGCAAGCAGTTGGGCACACCCTGCGTTCACAATACCTGGATTCCTGATGGTTCGAAAGATACGCCCATCGACCGCAATGGCCATCGCGCATTGCTCAAAAAATCGCTCGATGAGGCCATGGCCATCGACTACCCGAAAAGCCAGATGAAAGATGCCGTTGAAAGTAAACTCTTTGGCATTGGCGCCGAATCGATGACGGTGGGTTCCCACGATTTCTACCTTGGCTATGCCATCTCCAACAACAAACTGATCTGTCTCGACAACGGCCATTTTCACCCTACCGAGCAGGTTGGCGACAAGATTTCTGCCTGCCTGCAGTTTCTGGATGAGGTGCTGCTGCACGTGACCCGTCCTATCCGTTGGGACTCCGACCATGTGGTCACCCTTAATGAAGATCTGCAGCTGATCGCACACGAAATTGTGCGCAACAATTTCCAAAGCCGCGTCAACATTGGTCTCGACTTCTTCGATGCCTCCATCAACCGCATCGGCGCCTACGTCGTTGGCACCCGCTCCACCCAAAAGGCATTTTTGATTGCGCTGCTTGAACCCACCAAACTCCTGCTCGAACTCGAAGAGAAGGGAATGAACTTCGAACGGCTGGCCTACCTCGAAGAGCAGAAGACCATGCCCATCGGCGCCGTCTGGGCATACTACCTGATGAAGTCAGGGGTACCGGTAGGACCTGACTATGTGGAGGCAATACAGACGTATGAACGGGAAGTGCTCAGTAAAAGATAAATAAGGATAAAGGATAAAGTAAAAAGGATAAAGTGGGTCCCGTGCATTGTGCAAAATGAAATCGAATAACAGGTATTCTACCTATTGTATCAACTCAAGATAAGAGCACTCTTACTTTATCCTTTATCCTTTTTACTTTATCCTTTTCATCCTTCATAAGGGCGAGAATTCAGAAATATAAAAGCTATAAATGAACGAAAATTTAAAGGACCTGGTCCGGATCTCCCGGCTTTACGGCGCAGATCCCTCCTTTGTGATTGCCGGTGGTGGAAACACCTCGTATAAAAATGAGGAGATGATCTGGATCAAAGCCAGTGGCATATCGCTGGCAACCATCGATGACAAGGGATTTGTCTCCCTCTCCAGGACGAAGCTCAAAGAGATCTCTCAAAAAAAATACAGTGTCGATCCGCTTTTGCGCGAAAGCGAGGTAAAAGCAGATCTGCACGAGGCGATCGTCTCCCCCAAAGAGTTAAGGCCTTCGGTCGAAACTTCCTTGCACGACCTGATCAGTTTCCGGTTTGTGGTGCATACCCATCCCACCAAAGTAAATGCAGTGATGTGTTCAAATTTGGCTGAGGCAAGCTGCCGTGAGATGTTTGGGGATAAAGCCCTGTTTGTCCCGTACACCGATCCCGGGTACATTCTTTTTAAAGCAGTTGCCGAAGCGATCAGGAAATTTAGAGAGAGCCACGGCTCTGAACCACAACTGATTTTTCTGGAAAACCATGGCGTCTTTGTTGGCGCCAATTCGACCGAAGAGATAGAAGCCATCTATGCCGAACTTATGTCAACCATTGAGTCAAAATTGCGCCGACCACTTCCGGGTACGTTTAGATCTGAGGTGAAATCGGTGATCATTGACCGGGTTTCAGAATTGCATCCCGGATTTACCGGATTCAGCGCCATCGGATTCAGTAGCGAACTGACCGACAGATTCCTTGCTTCGGAGGAGTCATTCAGCAAAGCCAATAAATCTTTTACACCGGATGATATAGTTTATTGCAAAGCTCACTATCTTTATATCCCCGCCGGGAAAAACGATGCTGAATTATTTGCCAAAACTTCTGAAAAGATTGCGGACTATTTTGCAGAGTACGGGTATCTTCCCAAGGTAGTTGCGGTTCAGCATCAGGGGGTTTTCGGGATTGAGGAGAGCCCGAAATCGGCTTCCAATGTACTGGACGTTTATGAGAACATCCTGAAAATCAGTTTTTATTCGGGGAATTTTGGCGGGCCTAAATTTATGAACGACGAACAGATTGCCTTCATCGACAATTGGGAAGTGGAAAATTACAGAAGGAAAATTGGGAAATCCTGAGGTCTCCCATTCAATCTATTGATTAATAATACTTTTAGTTATGCTCTACAAAAGAATTCTGCCTGCCTTACTGGTTTTGACTCTGGCAGTCTATTTTATTGCCAGATACAAAGGACCTGAACCGGGAGTTTTTACCACAATCGACAAGAATAACCTGGAAGAGTACTGGAAAATAAAGAATGTCAATGTGGCGGACGGTCAATTTCAGCTTACGCAATGCAATGCCTCCATCACATCCAGGTTCAGGCTTCGGGACTTTGAAATCAATTTCAAATTGAAAACGACAAAGGGAGCGGTCGGAATGGTGAATTTTGCCACTTCCAAAAGTTATGATCCCAAAACTTTCAGGGGTTACACTGTGCTGATCAACAACAGTGATTACAGTACCGGGAATATCCAAAAGACCGGTAGTTTGAGCAAAATCAGGAACAATTTTGTGCGCACCGCCGAAGAGAACGAATGGTTTAATCTCCATGTTTCGGTCGAAGGCAATCACATAGAAGTTGAGGTGAACGGGAAGCTGATCAGCGAATATACTGAACCACAAAATCCCAGAAGGCTTGAAAACCTAACGGGGATAGTGCTTTCCAGAAGCTTTATCTCCTTGCGAAAAGCCAATGATTTGGGCGAAATCGTTGTGGGCGACATGAACATTAAGCCCATCATAGACAGGAAAAGTCGCATCATTCTGCCCGTAAAGACAGATTCCATGACCGATGTGATTGACAGCCTGAACCAGCGCGAATTTCCGCTGATCGACTTTCACGTGCACCTCAAAGGCGGCCTCACCATGGACCAGGCCTGCCAGCACGCCAGAAACAATGGTTTTGTCTATGGCGTTGCCGCCAACTGCGGATTAAAATTCCCGGTTACCAACGATTCAACATTGAACAGCTACCTGAAGAGTATTGCAAAAGAGCCCGTTTTCAAAGCCATGCAGTGCGAAGGCAGGGAATGGGTGACACTCTTTACCCCTGAGGCCGTAGCCGGATTTGACTACATTTTTACAGACGCCATGACCTGGACCGACCACAAAGGGCGCAGGATGAGGCTTTGGATGCCGGCCGAGACCTTTGTCGACAACGACCAGCAGTTTATGGATATGCTGGTTGGAAAAATTGAGGCCATCATGGATGCTGAACCAGTTGATATTTACGTCAATCCAACTTTCCTTCCCGAAAAGCTGGCTCCCCGTTACGATGAATTATGGACCAACGAACGAATGGACAAAGTTGTCAATGTCCTGCTAAGAAACCAGGTAGCGCTGGAGATCAATGCCAGATACAAAATACCAAGCCTTGCCTTCATCAAAAAAGCCAAAGCTGCAGGCGTAAAATTCACCTTCGGCACCAACAATGTCAAAAACGACGATCTCAACAGACTCGAATATTGCCTGAAAATAATCAAGGAGGCGGGGCTGACAACTGAAGACATCTTCATGCCACGAGCCCGTACCGACCGGAAGATTCTCAAGAAAGGATTGCCGGCGAAGGTGACAGGCTAGAAGAAGGAAAGGGAGACTGGGACGACTGGAACGAAAGGGACGACGGGAAAGACTGAGACGACATAGGGACTGAAAGACTGAAACGGAGAAACAGGGAAACGGGGCGCCGAGATCTGGGAAAATGAGAAGATGGGACATGTCGGAGAGCGAAGTGGTACCCTGAGCGGAGCCGAAGGGCGTAGGGAAAGGATTCCAATGGTTTTGAACCACCATATGGCACTCTTACAGGTCCAGCCGCGTAGCGGCGACATTTTGGTAGCCCTTAAAATTATTCAAAATGAAATTGATAACATTGATCATCCTTTCTTTCCTTTCGATAATTTGTCTGGCGACGCTAATAATTGCCACGACAGATGTTTATCCACTACCCCAATTGAGCCAACATCGATTTATTATTGGAATAGCCTTTATATGTTTTGTCGGATTTACCAGACAGGCATACAAGAAATACCCATGAGAATATATCCATACAACCGAATCCGCCAGCTGGCGGATGGGTATTGGCTTCGCTGATCTTCGATTCCATCTGGCAATTGAAAAATAAAATTATAAACAGATGAATTACACTGTTCAATTTCGAAACTGAGAAAATAAATTCACTGATTATCCTAACTTTACTTCGTGTTCCTTTGTGCCACCCTTTGTGCCCTTCGTGGTAAAAAATAGACACAAACATACACAAAATCAATTTGTTACAACGAATAAAATAACAACCAACTAATTCTCGAAATATGTTTACCAAAGAAACCTACATCCAACGCAGGGCAACCCTTCGCAACAAAATCGGCGCCGGACTCATCCTAATTCCAGGCAACCAGGAGTCGCCCATGAACTACACCGACAACACCTACCATTTCAGGCAGGACAGCACCTTCCTTTATTTTTTCGGTCTCGACCTGCCGGGAATGTTCGGGGTGATCGATGTCGATAACAACCTCGACCTGATTTATGCCAATGACGTGGATATTGAAGACATCATTTGGATGGGCCCGCAAAAATCGGTCGCCGAACAGGCATTTGCCGTGGGCGTGGATGTTACCGCCCCATTGGATAAATTGGGACAAACGGTTGAGCGGGCCATAAAGGCCGGAAAAAGAATTCATTTTACCCCGCCCTATCGTGCAGAGAACCAGATACAGTTGAGCAATATTCTTGGCATCAAGGTCTCCAATATCAAACAATATGCCTCTCTGGCTTTGGTCCAGGCCATCGTCTCCATGCGTTCCATCAAGGATGCGGCCGAGATTGCCGAAATCGAACTGGCCTGCGCTACCGGATACGAGATGCACGTTACTGCCATGAAAATGGCGCAACCAGGAGTAATGGAACAACAGATCGCCGGAGCGCTCGAAGGGATAGCCCTTTCCAAAGGTACCGGTACCTCGTTCCCTATTATCCTCACCCAGAACGGGGAGACGCTCCACAACCACAACCACTCCTTCCCATTGGAAGCTGGCAGGTTGATGATTGTCGATGCGGGGGCCGAATCTAATGGCCATTACGCCTCCGATTTTACCCGCACCATCCCTGTAGGAGGGAAGTTCAGCCAAAAGCAGAAAGACATTTACAACATCGTACTTGCCGCCAACAACACCGGATTTTCACTTACCAAACCCGGCGTTTCTTACCAGTCGGTGCACCTGCAAACTGCCAGGGTGATAGCCGCCGGATTGAAAGAGTTAGGCCTGATGAAAGGGGATGTGGATGAGGCCGTGGCCAGCGGTGCGCACGCGCTCTTCTTCCCCCACGGACTGGGCCACATGATGGGGCTCGATGTGCACGATATGGAAGATTACGGCCAGATCCATGTGGGATACGACCACGAAATCCGTCCGATCGACCAGTTCGGAACAGCTTACCTCCGGCTGGGCCGCAGGCTTCAACCCGGGTTTGTGATCACCAACGAACCGGGGATCTATTTTATTCCCGCCCTCATCGAAAAATGGGAGAAGGAGGGCATCAACAAGGAGTTCATCGATTTCGACAAAGCGAAATCCTACCTGGGCTTCGGCGGTATCCGCCTCGAGGACAATGTGCTCGTCACCGAATCAGGCGCCAGGCTATTGGGCAAGCGGATCCCGATCGGTTCGGACGAGGTGGAGGCAGTTGTTGCCAGAGGAAAAATATGAAGAAAGAGGGGGCGACTTGGAGAGGGGGAGAAGGGGAGAGCGCTTCTATGAAACAGAGAGTCAGTGAAACACTGAAACGGAGAAGGGAAGAAGGTGGCACTTAATAATCAAATTATTAGGATATGAGAAACACAATAGTTAGGTCCCTATTGATGCTCGTTTTGGTAGCTGCAATAAATCGCGGAGTTTCCGGGCAGTCAAAGCTGGATACAATGTTGCCTGTCAGGGGTTTTTGCATTGCATTGCCCACCCCCGACAATCTTAATGAGTTTGTGAATTTTATTGACAAGGAACTGGCTCCGAGACAGGTAAATACACTGGTTTTGCGGGTCGAGTACAAATACAAATTCAAATCTCATCCGGAGCTTATTGACACACTGGCTCTTTCAAAGAGGGAGCTAAGGAAAATTGTGAAGGCCTGCAAGAAAAACAATATCCGGGTAATTCCCCTTATCGATTTGCTGGGCCATCAGTCAGGAGCCAGGGGACCTGGAAGGCTCCTGCGTGTTTATCCTCAATTTGATGAGACTCCTGCGCCAAAAATTAAGGATACGACCAAAGTAATTCTGAATGGATTCAACATGAAAAGTTACTGCCCGTTACACCCCGACGTTCACAAGGTTCTTTTTGATGTGGTCGATGAAATTTGCGGGATCTTTGAATCCGATGCATTTCATGCCGGAATGGATGAGGTTTTTGATCTTGGAAATGACAAATGTCGGCGATGCGCCGGACGCGACAAGGCCGAATTGTTTGCGGGTGAGGTACGCACGATCCGCGATCATTTAGCCGGCAATGGAAGAGTCATGTGGATGTGGGGAGACAGGCTCCTCGACGGGAAGACAACCGGCATGGGCAGATGGGAAGCAAGCTACATCAATACCCACAGGGCGGTAGACCTGATTCCGAAAGATGTGGTCATTTGCGATTGGCACTACGAGCGTCCCGACCTGTCCCCAGTCTATTTTGCTATGAAAGGATTAAGCGTAATGACTTGCCCTTGGAGGAATCCCGGTAGCGCCGTCCAACAGATTGATGACATGGTCCGGTTCAGGCAATATTCGACACCTCAGATGAGCGAGCGCTTTCTGGGCATCATGGAAACTGTCTGGTCAAAAACAGTTACTTTTCTGGATGGTTTCTACGGCAGGACTTCCGATACAAAGTCCGGGGAAAATACGCCCTGGAACTGCTTCAGAAAGATGTACGAAAGAATCGGGAAATTATAACTGTCTGATATAATTTGCACTATCCTTGAATGTTGCTGGGTCCATCTCTACGAAATAGTTTTTTACCCCGCATTTTTCTGCAGCGGCGAACAGCTCTTTCCAATCGACGACTCCCTGGCCAACAGCCACTTGCTTGTTGGTGGCTGATGACCAATCGGCCAAATGGGCCGAAATAAACCTTCCGGGATATTTTTCAAAATAGGTAGCTGCCTTGATGCCAATGCTGACCACGGCTACCTGAAACTGCATCTTCACCAATTCAGGATCGAAATGCTCCAATAGTTTGTCGTAGATATAAACTCCATCCAGTTTTTCAAATTCCATGTGGTGGTTGTGAAAACCCATCTGGATGCCGGCTTTCTTGGTTTTGGAGCCAATTTGATTTAGTTCGTCGGCAGCTTTTTGCCAGTCGCTCATTTTGGCATCTTTGGGCAACCCGAAACTGGAGGCAATCATCTGTTTTTGTCCCGATTCGTGCGCGAAATTGATCCGATCATCCAGGTTTCCCCTGAGTTCAGCCATGCCGTAGTGTGTACTTTCCAGGATAAGTCCGGCATCTTCCACGATTTTCTTCATTTCGGAACCCTTCATGCTCACCAGCGGCCCGAATCCGGAACTGACATACCCCACAGGAGAGCACATCTCTACACTTTGGTAGCCCATCTTGGCCATCATTTTCAACGTACCCGGAAAGTCCTTGATGAGTTGGTCTTTTATCGTCCATACCTGGAAGCCCAGAGGCTTGGAAAGCGCTTTGGAACTTTCCGATGCAAATAGGCTCATTGGAATTTGCGGGGCCATCAGCGCAGCCCCGATGCCTAACGCACTTTTGCCACAAAATTGTCTACGGTTCATCATGGTTAAATTATTTGTTTCGCTTTCAGATGCTATCCGGTTCCCATCCCTTTCTGTATTCGCGGGATAAGTATTTGTTGGCCTCAGCCACATTGGTGATCTTCCGGTTGGCCGCATCGTATTTCAAAGTTTTTCCTGTTCTCAGCGCGACTGCATACAAGTTGACCGCCTCGGTGATCGGACCGGCTTCAGTAAAACTTCCCGGGCACTGATTTCCTGCCTTGATAGCATCCATAAATTTTTTGAACCCGGAAGTTCTCTCCCTTTTCTTTGCCTCCTGAACGGCAATGCCAGCCATTCGTTTTTCAGGGATAAGGTGCGGATTATCCACGTTAAACCCCGCCAGGATTTTCCCTTTGCTGCCAACAAACATCATCCCTTCGGCAGGCAATTCTTTGTTCTCTTCGTACAATTCATCCGGCACAGGCGGACGGATCCCTCCATCGTACCAGATCAAATCGACGGCCGGCCTCAACCCTTTGGCAGGATATTTGAACCTCACGGAACTGGCCATCGGGAATGAAAAGTTGTTGTATATCTGGAAAGCTGTCGAATCGCGAAGGCCGCACACATGGCTTAAATTTGGTTCGACAATCGACGGATTTTCAAGCCCGAGGGCTTTGAAAACGGTCCATAGGCTGTAATGGCCCATATCGGCCATCGATCCTCCGCCGAAATCGTACCAACCCCTGAAGACCATGTTGGTGTAATGCGGATGGTAAGGGCGTTCGGCTTCCGGCCCAAGCCATAAATCCCAATCCATTCCTTTCGGGATTGGCGGTTTGTCGGTTGGAAGGGTGGGGTATTGCGGCCAAACCGGGCGGTTCGACCAGTTGTGCACCTCTTTGAGCGCTCCGATGGCCCCTTCGTTGATCCAGGACATTACCTGGTCCATCGACCCATTGGCATCCCAGGCAATCAGGTGGGTGGCCACCTTCGATTTGCCTGCCATCTCAATCACGCTGCGGCCCTCCTCCAACCTGTTCGAAATGGGTTTGTGCATGGTGACATGGATACCTCTTTTCATGGCGGCCATGGCGATGAGTCCGTGCAGATGGTCAGGTGTCATGATCTTGACTGCATTCAGATCCTTTTCTTTTGCAAACAGCTCACAGAAATCGGCGTATGCCGCACAACCCCCGGTTTTTTGCCCGCCGCGGAATTTGGCATAATAGCTGTCCACGATCTCTTTCCCGTTGTCGCGCCCTCCGGGAATGGTCAGGTCCCCGCCCGAACTCCAGCCGGGACTTTGGAGGGTTGAACGAATTTCATCCCGGAGTCCGTTTTTGCCCCAGTCCAGATAGCCGATGGCCTCTTTTTGCGGATCGCATACAGCAATGATTTGTAACTCAGGAATAGGGAGAAGGGGCAATAGTTCACGAAGCCCCTGTGTCCCGGTA
>JBBIUJ010000019.1:0-23953 GCA_037440345.1 Prolixibacter sp. | reverse complement strand
CTCATATACATCAATCCTCTCCACCTGGTTGACTACTCCAAACGCCAGCTTCAATGTATCATCCGCCAGATTTCCAAGCGAAAGTAATATTTTCTGATTTTGTGGCTTATGTATCTTGACAAATTCTGCTGCCAATTCTGCCGAACCATGCTCTGTCCCTGTAAATGCGGGTTTGTAGCCGTAATACTCAAGTTCTGACGCTGTTTTTGTCCCAACTACCGCGACACGAAGTGAGGGTGGCAATTCAGAGCTACCTGTTTGATCGATCAATTGTCTGAAGAAATGAGCAACTCCGTTCCGGCTTGTAAAAAAAAGCCAGTCATAATTTTTTAACTGATTGATTTTAAGAACTTCATCAGCATTTAATTTTGCCTGTCTGATCTCAATCATGGGCAAGGAAATCAGTGTGGCTCCTTGAGCCTTAAGCAGATCAGGTAATGTATCGCCGGTTTCAATGGCCCGGGTAGAGATAAAAGTTTTTCCATACAACGGCAACTCTTTTTTCTTTTCAAAAGGATCATCCAGCCGGATAGCTTTAAGTATCTCCCTTCCTCCTCTATTTAAAAGGGATTCGGCCAATTCAACTGCAATACCAACCGCCTGACATACATGACCTTTAGCCGTTTCTTTCAAAAATTCATCGCCGTTGATGCTCGAAATAAAACCAGTTATTTCAAAACTATTCCCTTTTATTTTACTGTAACTTCCTACCGGGATTTGGCAACCACCTTCCAGGGTACGTAGGAAAGCACGTTCGGCATTGGTGGCAATGAGTGTGGCTTCGTCGTTGATGGCTGAAACAAGACTGGCAATCTCAGGATCATTTTCACGAATCTCGATGGCAATAGCTCCCTGACTACAAGCCGGAATCACAATATCTTCCGAGATCAGTTCAGATATATAGTTATCCATTCCCAGCCTTTGCAATCCTGCGCCAGCCATCATCATTACGGTGCAATAGCCCTCCTCCATCTTTCTGATCCGGGTATTCACATTTCCACGAATCTCAACGATGTTAAAATTCTTGTTGTAACGTAACAACTGGGCTTTTCGTCTTAGACTGGAAGTTGCAATGATATCCTCGGCTGTCAGATCGCTGAGTGTTCTTTTGGTAGAACTGATCAAAGCGTCCCGCACCTCTCCCCGCTTCAGAACTGCGCCCAAAAGCACACCTTCCGGGAAACGCGTAGGCAGATCTTTCAAACTGTGAACGGCCATATCGATCTCATTGTCGAACATGGCAACTTCAAGCTCCTTGGTAAACAATCCCTTGTCGCCTATTTTGGACAAGGGCACATCAAGTATCTTATCCCCTTTGGTCTTGATCACAACGATCTGAAACTGTAGTTCCGGAAATTTTTTGGCCAATTCTTCTTTGACGACATTGGCCTGATAGAGTGCCAGCTGACTTCCCCTGGTACCTATTCGTATGGTTTGCTCCATTCTTACTCCTGTGCAAATAATTGATTTACAACGGTGATGTACTCTTGGTTGGATCCGTTGTTGGTGACTGACTTGATGTTTTCTATCATCATGCCAATCAATTTTTTTGTGATCAGATCACCATATGCGAGTGCCTTTTCATATTCCTCAGCCTCCCGGTTCTTGATCATGCTATCCAAAACATTTTTGCTGGCCTCCTGGAAACTGGTAGAAATGGTCTTAAACGTTGGAGCCAATGCCCTGATATTGAACCACTTCATAAATTCCTCCACGGCGGCTTCGATCATCTGCTCTGCCATGAAAATTTCGCCTTTTCTATTCTCGAGATTGTTTTCGATAACATGGTTAAGAGCATCCACATCATAAACATGAACGTGCTCAAGGGCCCCGACCTCCATGGCCACATTTCTGGGTACTGAGAGATCGATAAAAAAAAGTGGCTTCCCTGCCCTTTTTACCATGGCTTCCTTCACCATTTCCACATTGAAAAAAGGCTTTTTAGAGGCGGTAGAGGTAATAACTATATCGTTTGTAAGCAACAATTCGGACAACTGATCCATTTCAGCTACCTGGGCATTGTACTTTTCTGCCAATTCTTCAGCTTTTTCCCTGGTCCGGTTGACAATTGTGAAAAGGGAACATGATTTCTTGATAAGATTTCGTAAGGTCAGTTCACTCGTCTGACCGGCTCCTACCAGCAATACCGGGTGGGTACTCAGATGATGTAATTTTTTGGAAGCCAATTCAACTCCTGCATAACTAATGGAAACTGCCCCCTTGTTGAGCGCAGTCTCTGTTCGAACCTGCTTACCGGCTTTCAGGGCGTCATCAAAAAGCTTGCTAAGCACACAACTGATCAGTTTATTGGTTTTGCTGATCAGAACGGCCGTTTTGATCTGGCCAACGATCTGGTATTCGCCCAATGCCATTGAATCCAATCCTGATCCAACATGGAACAGATGTGCGGCAACCTCCTCGTTCTCTTTGTGATAAAAATATTTGCGCACCTCTTTGTCTGACTTGCGGAAGGAGAAAAGGAGGTTTTCAATGTCAGATGCTTTCAGGGGTACCAACAATTCGTTCATTTCGTAATAGATCTCGGTACGATTGCAGGTAGAGAGTACAATGGCTCCGGATACGCCGTTCAATTGTAGTAAAGGAACAAACCGCTTGATATCTTCTTCGCAAAAGACAAAACGTTCTCTCACTTCAATGGGTGCTGACTTGTGGTTTAAACCGAGTAATCCGATCATGGGTTGATACCGCTAAATTGATTTCGGAAGCGATATTATAAATAGAATCTGTAGTAATTCTGAAGTTGGATACATGATCCGTGAGGCTTATCTAAAAATCGAAAAAAGGGTGCAAAGATGCAAGTTCCGCTTTGACACTTTCTTGTGCAATATCCATCAATAATGCAATATCAATCAAGGTACTGAAATATCAGTATTTGAATGACTTAAAATACAAATGACTGTATTATTAGTCAATGAGTATGACCTTCACTTTTTACCGGAGGATGTCAACGATCAAACTATCTGGACTAATTCAAAATTAAATAAAACCATTATTTGTAATTGTTCCAGATTTATATTGACCAAAATTCACAGTCATGCAATGCATTTGCCCCTCAAATTGGTAGTCAATTTCAAACCCGTAAAGGGCGCATATCTTCTGCACAATCGCCAATCCAAGGCCTAAAGACTCGGGCGATGAGGATGATTTATAGAATCGTTTGAAAAGCAAGTTTTTATCTACCGGATGGCCAGGCCCGGTATTTGAGATCCTGAGGAACGTTTCATCAAGCTCCACAACAAGTTTGCCACCTTTGACATTGTGCCTTACCGCATTCTTCATCAAATTGACGATTAACATTTCAGCCAGGTATGGGTTCATCCGGAGGGTAACATCCGGGTGGAACCTTTTGAGCACCTCTAATTTTTTGGAGCGAATAAGATCTTCAAGATTATCGAGTAGCGCATTGACTATGGTTTCAGGACTCACCGTCTTAGATTCGGGAAATTGTTTGTTCTCAATTTTAGCCAGCAAAATCAGGGTACTGTTGTATTTCGACAGACGAATGGAAGCTTCATAGGCATCGGCCAGCGCCTTGTATTGCTTTTCGCTCATCTCGCCCGACTGCAGCAGAAGTTCAAGCTTCGAATTGATGATGGCCAGGGGAGTCTGTATCTCGTGTGAGGCATTCTCCGTGTATTCCTTCAGGTTCAGGTAATCATTCTTGATCCGTTCGGTCATGGTAAGCAAAACCCGGTTGAGATCCGCGAACTCCTTCACGTCAGAATCTTGCAGGGTAAACGCTTCGTGTGTATTCAAATCATAACGGTTAACCTTATCGACCGTATCATAAAAGACCTTCCAAACCAATCTCGATGAGTATCGATTGACGATCAACAAGGTAATAATTAGCAGGATCACCAGCACCGTCATCGTTGTGATAATACTGACAATCAGGCTATCTGTCTCTTCCAGCGATTTATAAATCTGAATATAATAGGGCTGCTTGTTGACCGTCTCGCTGAAACCGAGCTGCCTGAAAAGCTGGTAGCGCTGCTCTTCTTTGTTGAAAATCAAGGTGTCAGCATAGCGGTCTTTGGGGATGACTTTGTCAACCGGAGTTACGATCACAATTTCATTCCTGTTGGGAGGCTGGCTTACGGAGGAGTGGGCCTCTTCCATTTGACGGACGATGCTGTTTTTCCGCTTCTCCATCTCGTTATTGACATTGCTGTCGACCTGGATACGCAATGAATAATAAAAGGCTATGACCCCGAAAAGATAGATAAACAGGGAGATAGACAACAAATTAAGCGTCGTTTTGGTTAAGAGTCTCAAGTGATATCGAATTTATAACCTAGTCCGTAAATGGTTTTGATATAATCCCTGCACCCCTTCTTCAGTAACTCCCTTCGAAGATTTTTGATGTGGGTGTAGATAAAGTCGTATGAGTCGGCTGCGTCCATGTGGTCGCCCCACAGATGTTCGGCCAGACCGGCTTTGGTGATGATCTTGTTTTTGTTTGAGATGAAAAACAACAGCAGTTCATACTCCTTTTTGGTCAGCACCAGTTCTTTGTCCAGTACAAATGCCCTGTGTTCCTCCGGAATCAGCTTTATTTCGTTCAAGACCAACTCATTGCTTCCGTTGAAACTTATCCGGCGATGAATCGATTTCAGATGGGCATTGAGCTCGGCCAGGTGAAATGGTTTGGTAAGGTAATGGTCTGCGCCTATCTCCAAGCCTTCAATTCTGTTATCCAGCGAGTTACGTGCCGAAACAATGATAATCCCTACCGTAATTGATCTTTTTTTAATCAGCCTGATCAGGTCGAGGCCACTTCCATCCGGAAGATTGATATCCACTACCATGCAATCGTACTGGTAGAGTTCAATCTTCTCAACAGCCTCTTCGAAGGTATAAACAACTTCGCACAGATGACCCTCTCCGTCGAGGTATTCGACGATGGCATCCGACAAAGTTTTCTCATCTTCAATGATCAGGATCTTCATTTGTCTATAAAAGCTACAAGATAGGATAATTTACTTCTCTACAGTTAAAACAAATCAACCGGATCAATATTGAGGAAATCTTCCAGGGGTAATCCGCCTGTTCCAACCAATAGCAACTTATCAGGATGGAACTTCTGGTCAAAGAGTTTCATCCCGACTGGCACATAACCTCTTCCACTTTTTACTTCAAGTGCAATTGTACGTCCATTTTTTTCCAAAACAAAATCCACTTCCTGATTTCCTTCCCTCCAATAGTAAACATTGAATCTTTCTGTCATGGCATTATTTATCAAATGCGATCCAATTGAAGATTCAACCAAGCGACCCCATTTTGCAGGGTTTACCACAACATCAGCGTACTTGATGTGATCCATTGCACTAAACAGGGCATTGTTATAAACTTGAAATTTAGGGCTGGATGATCGCTTCCTGATTACATTTCCAGCGTATTTTTCGAGTCCTGCCAACAAGCCAGACTCTGAAAGCAAATCCAGATAATGAGACAATGTAGTTGTATTTCCTGCATCCTGAAGTTCACCTATCAACTTTGTATAGGATAGGATCTGACCCGAATATAGTGAGCCTAATTCAAATAGCCTCTTCAACAAAGCTGGCTTAAGGACCCTGGTTAGCATCAATATGTCTTTTGAAATGACCGTTTCAATCAGCGAATCTTTCACATAATTTTTCCATCGGTCTACATCGCCAATAAGTGCCGCAGAACCAGGATAACCACCAAAATAGATGTATTGATCGACATTCCAGCCAAAAGCTGACCGCATCTCAGGATAGGACCAATGTCCCATGTAAAATGTTTCAAATCTTCCAGCCAGCGATTCTGTCAATCCTTTTTGAATCAACAAACGGGAGGATCCCAGGAGTACTACTTTGATATTGAAATTTTCATAGGTATCTCTGTCCCACTGCTGTTTGACCAATTCACTCCAGTTTTCAATTTTTTGGATTTCATCCACTACTAAGAGAAACTCCGTCGAAATTGCCGCCTTCATTTTCAATCTGGCGCTCTCCCAAATCTGTTGCAACCAGGTATTGTTCGCATTCGATATGGCATCGGCTGACTCATACAAATATCCGACAGTTATTCTTTGTAGAAGTTGTGATATCATCATGGTTTTACCAACTTGTCTTGGCCCCATCACAACTTGAATAAACTTTCTTGGCTCTTCTATTCTTTTCTTAAGTACTTCTATATGTGAACGTTCAAACATATTTTAGATTTTTACTCAATATCATGAGTAATTTTACTCAATACATTGAGCAAAGCTATTCAATTTATTTGAATTAGCTCAAAAGCTTTTTAAATTTCTTACAATCCATCCTGCTTCTCTGTCTGAATATGCCCGGGATCCTGGGGTTCGGCATGGATGTTTACTTCGCTGCGCTTGATGCGGGAACCAATTTCATTTTCAATCTTGTCACAAATCTCATGAACCTGACGGAGGCTCAATTCAGGATCCAGGTGAACATTTACTTTGACGAAAGTATCGGCTCCGGAGGTCCTTATTTTCAGACTATGAAAATGCTTAACCTCCGCGAAATCGGAAAGGGTTTTCTTCACCAGATCTACGGTATCTTGTGGCGCCTTATCCAATAATACATCGATAGATCTCTTACCCAACTGGAAAGATACAGACAAAACAATCGCTGCAACTCCCAATGCGGCAATGGAATCTGCGAAAAACAATCCGAAATTGGCGCATATCAAACCTAGAAGGACAACTGCTGAACTCCATATATCTGTTGAAAAATGGAGCGCATCCGCTTCAAGGGCCTGACTATTGTACTTTTTTGCAACCCTTCTCAATGCCCTCGACCGCGAAATATCAATTATTATCGAACTGATAACAACAATGTAACTCCACACTCCTACTTCGATGTGCGTTTTCCCGGTAATCAATCGGTTTGACGCCTCATAGATTATCCAAATGCAAGTGATCAGCAACAAAAATGTTTCAACCAATGCAGAAAAATTCTCAATCTTGCCATGTCCGTAGTTGTGCTGTTTGTCGGCCGGCTTATCGGAAATCCGTACAGAAAAATAGGTTATAACTGCCGCAACAAGATCAAGCCCCGAATGCAATGCTTCAGAAAGAATTCCAAGGCTCCCGGTTAACAGACCTATTATCAACTTAGAGCCAGTTAAAAAAACTGCTGCAAGAACTGATAACAGTGCAACATTCAACTTTTCTTGATGCATAAGCAGGATTTTTCTAAAGAAGGTTCGTTTAAATCTAATCCCAAAATGATCTGAATTTAGTTAAAAAATATAAATTTTTTAACTTGAATGAAAAATTTATTAACTTGGTCTTTTATCAGAACTTAATACCTTAAACCCATGATCGAAACAAGCCATTTTCATCCCATGTTGGTTCATTTTCCAATTGCTTTGGTAACTTTTGGATATATCGCGGAGCTGGGTTCAATCTTTATAAAAAAAGAGCTCTTCCTGTCCAAAATCAGTTTATTTCTTTTGGTTTTCGGCACGCTTACTGCTGTAACTGCCTATTTATCAGGTCAACTGTTTACAGCCGACATGTCGGGCGCTGCCGAAGATATAAGAAAATGGCACGAAAATTTTGCCTTAATTACCATGGGGTTGCTTGTTGCGACTGCCGCCATCCGATCCTATTTTTGTTACAAGGGAGATTGTAACAAATTGAAATGGTTTACGTTTACCCTGTATTCGGTTGCGACAATTGCTGTCTCAATAACCGGATTTCTGGGTGGTACGCTTGTATACAATTACATGATGCCACTTTAATTTTGAATATTTCACCACTAAAAAAAAGTAACAATGAGAACAATTTTCTTATTCGCAGTTGTAGCCTTTTTCGCATTGACCAGTTGCAATGAGGCTAAACCTGTCAAAACCATCGAAAACCTAAAAGCCGGCATCAAAGGGGAAACCACTGCCAGCGCAAAGTATGCCGCTTTTTCATTGAAAGCGAAAGAAGAAGGACACGAAGCCATTTCCAAATTGTTTGCCGCCGCTTCAAAGGCTGAAGAGATTCATGCCGGAAACCACAGAAAAGTACTGGAAGGTTTGGGAGTGAAAATGGATGATTTTAAACCGGAGTTTGAAGTTAAATCTACCGCCGAAAATCTTCAGGCAGCGATTGATGGCGAAGGATACGAAGTAAGTACCATGTATCCTCAGTTTTTGACTGATGCTAAAGCTGAAAAGGTTGGTAAAGCTGAAAAATCTTTCAATTGGGCTGTTGACACTGAGAAGAAACACCATGATTTCTATGTCAAAGCACTTGAATCATTAAAAACTTCGACAGAAAATACCCTGCCAGTACAGTATGCAGTCTGTCCTGTTTGCGGAAACACATATGACAGTGCAAAACTTGATCCAAAATGTGCATTCTGCCAGTCAGGCCAGGAAAAATTTCTGACCATCTGAAAATAGGTTAGCGATACAAAAAAGAGGGCGGAATGGCCCTCTTTTTTTTTGTTGCTTCATCAACACTCCTAAAAACTATCCGCTTTCCGGTAGGCTTCGATCAGGGCCAGTTCACCATCCCTGCCTTTTATGCTACGGCCATGTTCCATGCAAAGTACATCATCGTAACCCTTGTTATGGATGTATTTGAAAATATTAACAAAATTAATTTCTCCTGTGCCCGGTTCTTTCCTTCCCGGATTGTCGCCAAGGTGAAATGCCGCAATCTCACTCCAACTGGCTTCGATATTTGGTATCAAATTTCCATCTGTGATCTGTTGGTGGTACAGGTCATCGACAATTTTGCAGGCCGGACTGTTTACCCCACGGCAAATCGCATAGGTTTGGGCCATTCCCGTCAGAAAGAGACCCGGATGGTCGCGTTTGTTGAGAGGCTCCAGAACAATGGTCATCCCTCCCTGCAAGGCAATATCACTCAACTCACGCATGATGTCAATCACATTGGCAGTCTGGTAGCCCCAATCCATGTGTTCATTGTAGCGGCCAGGCACCATCAATGCCCATTTGAGACCAGTGCGCTGACAAACCTCCACACCGGCTTTCACCTTGTCGACCAGCATTTGGCGGATATCATTGTCCTTCAAAACCATCGATTCCTTGCTAAAATCTGCATACAACACAAATGGGCCCATCTTCATGTTCAACCGGTTGATCTCGGCTACAATCTTAGCCTGGTCCTCAACAGGTTTGTTCATGAAACCATTATCGAACATGGCCCTGAATCCCTGATCATTGCAGAATTTAATCTGGTCGATCGGATCTTTCCCTGCCAGTTCATTGAAAGTTCCGAAACCGGGGGCATATCTCAACTTAAAAAAAGCGCTGTTCGACGGCTTCACATCCTGAAATTCCGGCATCGCAAAAATGGATGTTCCAAGGCCCGTGAAAGCTAAAGCAGCTGATGATTTTTGTATAAAATTTCTTCGTTGCATGGGAGTTTGATTGATATTAAAACACACGACCATTAACCTTCATGGTAATAAGACACACAAAGAAAGGCCTGAAATATGTAAAAAAATTAGTAACTTTCTTTTGGAACGATGATCCACATAATAAGATAGGCCAAAATGCCGGTACCGGCAAAGAGGACGGTAAATGCAAATGCCAGCCTGACCAATGTTGAATCAATATTAAAATAGTCTGCCAGTCCACCACAAATACCTGCTATCATCATATCCTTAACGGATCTCTTGAGTCTCTTTGGACCTCCTTGTTCAATAATTTGCATGGGTTATAAAGTTAATTATCAGAATCCTCCTCAAGTTTATCAAGTTCGTCTTCGTAATCGAGTTCAAGTTCCATAAACTCTTCAGCCTGCTCCAGCAATTCGGCTTTTAAGTCAGCACTATCAGGCTCTTCATCGATCCAATGAATCTCCTGGTCGACATTAAAACCTTCCAAATCACAACCAACAATGAAACGGGGCTGTTCCGTATGAATGATGAAGATCGTATCGGGAAGGACTTGTGAATTGTCTGCAAGCAAAAATTTTGGAAGCATCTTGTAGTTTTTTTGTAAAGTTTACCAAAGGCTGGATAATAGATCAAATATAGAAATAATTCAAAGAGTTTCAACAGTATCCCAATTGGCTTTTTAATAGAAATTCTATATCCTGGGCTATCAACCATGAGTCAGTAAAAAACTGACATATTTACATGATTATGAGATACTTATGCCTTTTTGTCACAATTATCCGGGAATACAAATGTCATTTTGTCAATGAAAAATCCACCAATTTTATTAACTGATTGAAAATTAAAAAGTAACAAATTACAATTCAAAGATTGGCACATCTATTGATTTATGCAGGTCGTACCACAACAGTGTGGCAACATACTTAAAATTTTAACTAAAAAAATAGGAGGAATTTACCATGACATTGATCAGAACAAACAACAGATTTTATCCATCCGTTTTCAACCAACTGTTTAACAGGGAAATGGTGGATTGGAGCAACGCCGGATTCTCATCAGACGACAGTACTTTACCGGCAGTAAACATTCTGGAAGACGACAACCGTATCCAAATTGAGGTAGCTGCACCGGGTATGAAAAAAGAGGATTTCAAAATTGATCTGGAGAATAACCGTTTGACTGTTTCAGCTGAAGTTTCATCCGAAAATTCAGAATCAGGAGAACGCTATTCCCGCAAGGAATTCAGCTATCGTTCATTCCGCAGACTATTCAACATTCCTGTTGAAACCATCAATGGTGATCAGATCCAGGCGACCTACAAAGATGGCATTCTGCTGGTCACCCTGCCCAAACGGGAGGAGCTTAAACCAAAACCGGCAAGAGCCATTGAGATCCAATAAAAAGAGGGGTGCTTCGGTACCCCTCTTTTTATTGGATCTGCTATCTTTGTAAAAAATATAACAACTCATGTTTGAGGATTCAACCATCTGTGCCATCTCAACCCCTGCCGGAACAGGAGGCATCGCAGTTATTCGGCTCTCAGGGAGTAGGGCAATCACGATAGTTGATTCCGTTTTCAAATCTCCGGCAATAAGAAAGAAACTGGTGGACCAAGCCGCCAATACCCTCCATTTTGGCGCAATCTACAAGGAGAATCTCCTCCTTGATGAAGTAGTTGTCGGACTCTTCAGGGCGCCTCACTCTTACACGGGTGAAGATGTAGCCGAAATCTCTTGTCACGGATCGCAATACGTTCAGCAACAAATTCTCCGTTTGATGATTGATAGCGGAGCGGTACTTGCTCAACCCGGAGAATTTACCCAGCGCGCATTCCTGAACGGGAAGATGGATCTTTCGCAAGCCGAAGCAGTTGCAGATCTTATTGCATCCGGCAATTCGGCCGCACACAGGGTGGCTTTGAACCAGATGCGCGGCGGTTTTTCGGCAGAAATCGGACAGCTAAGGGAACAGCTTCTCCATTTTATTACACTTGTTGAGCTGGAACTTGATTTCAGCGAGGAGGATGTTGAGTTTGCCGACAGAAACCAACTTATGGGACTTTCGCGCAAAATTGCCGCCCTGCTTCGCAAATTGGCCGATTCGTTCAATCTGGGTAACGTGATTAAAAACGGCATTCCTGTTGCCATCATCGGGGAGACTAACGTAGGAAAGTCAACCCTGCTGAATGCCCTGCTAAATGAAGAGAAGGCGATCGTTTCAGATATCCATGGCACCACCCGCGATGTGATAGAAGATGTGGTTAACCTGGATGGCGTCCAGTTTCGGTTCTTCGACACTGCCGGATTACGTGAAACCACCGATACCATCGAAAACCTTGGGATCGAGCGCTCCTACCGGAAATTGGAGCAGGCGACACTGGTGTTGCTGGTGCTGGATCTCACCTCTCCGGTTGATGTAATCCTTGAAAGAATAAAGGAGATCAGAAACAAGATCACGAATCAGAAGCTTATTTTGGTCGCCAACAAATCCGATTTGGTTTCCGAAAAGATGCGCAAAGAACTGTCCTCTATTCCATTGAAAGCGAACGAATCCCTGGTCTACATTGCAGCAAAATCGAAAATGAACCTGGCCGGACTGATTGGTTTGATGCACGAGTCGGTCTCCCTGTTTAAAATTCAACCGGAAGATGTGATCGTTACCAATATCCGCCATTACGAAGCGCTAACCAAAGCCCTGGATGCCATCGAACGGACCATTTCCGGTTTGGAATCCAACCTATCCGGCGAGTTTTTGTCACAGGACATCCGTGAATGCCTGCAACACCTCGGCTCCATCACAGGTCAAATATCAACAGATGAGGTACTTGGAAATATTTTTAAGCATTTTTGTATTGGGAAGTAAGACGTACAATTCTTAAGTTCATAATCTTTAAACAGTACTTTTGCAAACTACTTCTCCACCCTAAAAACTCCCTTTCCACTTCCCACTAGCCCTCCATCCGAAATACCCTGCACTTCTACCACAAAATCAGACTTAACTTTCCCGGCTGTTACAGAAAACTCAAACTGACCGGTTTTATCTACTTTCAGCTCAGGAATCCATAGCAAAGTAGTTCGGGTATCCCGTTTTGGATTGACTGGAGAGGTAGAAAATTTCCCCGGAATACGGTACCCATGGTCATATTTCGCGTTTGACTCGCTTGCCGTTTCGATCATTTTGGGCGCCTTTTTCTGGAATATCTCAATAATCCCTACCGAGTTCAATCCGGTATAGCGCTGTATATCCATGGGATTGGTCGAAACATTGATATGATCGACCTCCATCGGTGAAATACTCGACAAAGCCGAAATGTCTGTTCCCAACTGCTGTCCATCCAAAACGATCAGCGCACCCCCCTGGTAATTGAAGGAATTTTCACTACCGATGAAAACGATCTGGTTGTTAATAATTTTATAAGGCTTGATGGTCTTAATGACATCCATTAGGTTTGTAGAGGAGGCAAACATCTTTCGTTGGTTATCCAGCGCCATAGTGTTCGCTTTAAACACTTTGGGCGCGTTTTGAAAAAGATCTCCGTTATTGGCAAAATAGGTCAGATCAGGAATATTTACCTTGCCCGACAGGCTGCATTTTTGAGCAAATCCTGCAACTAAGACCGCTAACTTAGCCTCGAAATTTCTGTCGGACTCAATTTTTAAAGAGGGCCTGATTCCTTTGTCTTTCATAGGGTTGTATGCCAAAATTTCCTTCCAGCTAAATCCCTTCAATCTGTTGGCAATCAAATAGACATCCAGTAGGGTTGTTTGTGTAACCTTCCCTTTGAAGGCGTCCGAAATCACTGAAAATGGAGTTTCCAGTTCGGATTCGATCTTTAGTCCATCGCTGATATCGGATCGATCCTCTTCCAATCGGGATTTGTCAGTTACCAGCACAGCCACATTACCTGAAACAGGCTGATTGTTCCTATCGGTAAGACGAACTTTAACCTTCATTTCGCCACCGGTAAGCAGTGTACTCTTTTCAGGATCAATCTGTAGTTTAAGCTCCTGCTTTTTATCCACAAAAACGATCCGTTCTGCCAAAATTTCACCCTCTTTCGAGAAGACGGAGAGAAGATTGATACCTTGGGGCAGATTGGCTGTCGGAATCTTTATTCTTCCGGTTTTGTCAAGTTCCATATCGGCAGCCCAGTAGATCGTACTCCCCCTGGAAACGGAAAGGGCTATGGAATGTTTTTGTTTATCGGCAAAAATCAGGTTGGCGGTGATATATTCCGCATCTAGCTTCACAATAGAAAGCGCAAGGCCTTTCTCATTGGGTACCGGAAGATCAAACGATTGGTTTTGCCCGTTTACCCCGGAGAGCACTAGCTTATATTTTTGATTGGCAGCATTTTCTACCGAGAAGAGTCCCAAACCTTTGGTGAAAGTCTTAATTTGAGCGATGGATTGACCCTCCTGATTCAGAATATTACCCTCCACCTCAACAGCCATTCCCCACTTATTGAATGCGGTAAAACCAATTTTCGACTGTACACCCGGAATCAGTGTACCTCCTTCGGGGAAGAATTTAATTACGACTGGATCGAGACTGGAAGGAATATGGTATATATGTTGCCATTCATCGCTATTGTCGCTCAATTCGCAAACAAAAGGTTCGCCATTGGATTTTGGGGGCAACGTGAACGGGATCGTCAGTTTTCCAGTTGCATCCGTTTTTACTTTGCCCTTATCAATAATATACTCACCATTCTTTATTTGATACCGCATTGAACTGTTTTTTCGAATCTCACCTGAAAGATCATGGAGCATTGCATTGAATTCATTTTGCACGCCGGTTTGGGAAATTTTGTCTTTTGTGCTGGCCTCAACAATCCATTGATTGCTGTACCAGGGATCAATTGAAAGCCTAGTGATGGCAACATCTTCAGGCGCAATTGTCAGTGAGGAGAAAACGCAGAGAAAATAATCTCCCCTGGCTAGTTCTTTGGGTAGTGTCATATCACTTGAAACGGAACCACCATTCAGTTTATAAAGCTCCTGAACTACAGGCTTACCCTCCGAGTCATAGAGCTTTACAAAAATTTCCCCATTATCCTTCCCTATTAACTGTTGGTTCCAATCCGTTACAAATACCCTAAACCACACTGTTTCGCCGGGTCTGTACAAACTCTTATCCGTGGTAACGTAAATCTTCTCATTAGGAAAATCAACAAAAAAATCACCCATCTGTTTGCTGATTTTAGGCAACGGGCCCTGCTCCTGGGCGGCACTTAAAAGTCCTGAAAAAACGAGCAGTGCAAGCAAAAATAGACTCTTCATTGGAGAAATTTTTAACGTTCTATAATGAAAACCAGTAACTAAACTTGATCAGAAAAATATTGTTCGGAGCCGCATTGGCCAAACGACCCGCCGCACTGCTTAGCGGTTCACCTCCCGGATTTAACCAGTCAGTCCGTTCGTTCGACCAAACGGCGAAAATCTGGGAACCGGGTTTATATTCCCACCGAAAAACCAGATTTGACCGGAATTGGTTGAAATTGAAGTCGGGTTTTCTGAAACTGTAATCCACAACGTGATCGCTGTTTTCGTCCACTTGATAGGTAGCTCCATTCACCAGTGTCATGTTTTGAAGTAGCCTGAACCTGTCATTGAAATGATTTGCCCGGGCATCGGTAATGATTTTAAACTCATCGTACCTGCCATAGGTTGCAAACGGACTTCCATAATATTGAAAAGATATTTCGGGAGTGATGTTGTAGTCGACCCGAAAGGTCAGGCCAACCGTTTCCTGTGAAATTTGTCCCAGAATATATCTCTTCTCATTCAGATATACTTTGCTGTCAACATATTGCAATTTATCATTTCTGTAACCATAATTGCCATTGACTGAAAAAAGCAGATTGTTAATAGGCCGGAACGACAATCCAAGGGAATATTCATTGAAGTTGTAAGCCCCATCGGCAGAAGCGGAGGCAAGGAGTGAAAAATTCATGCCCACCTTTTTGGATTGGTCCGTTCGAAGTATAAAAGATTCCATCCAAAAAGAGGGAACAAGCATGGCATATCCACCGCGAAGCAGCTGATTGTCGAGGCTTTCGTTCTTATATTTAAGGTTGTTGACGACGCCCCATTTGTTGACAAAATCAGCGGAAAGGGTCAGCGCAATATCTGACGACAGGTACTGCCCGCTAAAATCCCAGCTATTCCCCTGCTCTGCTGCAATGGTATAGGTCCTGAAAATGGAGGCCGGTTTGTTGATAAAATAGGATAGGCTATTCTTCTGCCGAATCAAATCGGCGGTTTGCAGATAGCCTGCATCATTCAGGTCCAACCCCGGCGAACGCCAGCTCAGTTCAGTCGAATATTTCCACAATCCCTTGCTCCCCTTACCAATTTTTATCTTTCCGCCGTACCCGGAAAGCGAAGTCAGGGTACTGTCGTAATTGAGGTGAGAGGCATCGGGCCGTTGGAAATATCTGGCGGAAGATCGTTGAAGATTGCTGATTGCACTAACATCGCCCTGAATATTGCTCCCAAGAAGTTTTGCCTCCAGGAAATACTCCTTCTCCTTCCAAAAATGTTTTAAGTCTATGCCTCCGGTATAGGCTGCTTTGTTCAGAAAATTGAGGTCAGGGTTATTTAGGGATCTGTTGGTGGAGGTGAAAATACCTCCCAGCAGAGTGTTGCTCTGGTTGAAATCCTGCTGAATACGGGCGACAGCATAACTCGTAAATGGTTCAACACTAATTTTCCGATTTCCGGCAGGGGAATTTATTGTTGCCTTTTCATTGGCAGTAAAACTCTGCACAAAGCCAAGCGACAATCCTTTGGAGGTTTTGCCACTAAATTTCAGGGCGCTTAATATCGTTGTCTTATCCGGCGCCTGCATGTACTCATGATCTTTTAATGCCGGAGAGAAAGAGGGTGAATGACCAAGCCGCCTGCTGTAAAAGAGTGTTGCATCATCGGCGTCGAAATTGAAGATGGTCTTTCCTTCGAGAAAAAAGGGTCGCTTTTCCTCGTAAAAAGTCTCGAAAGCCGTCAGGTTCATGACCGACGGATCGGCTTCGACCTGACCAAAATCAGGGTTTACGGTCAGGTCTACCGTGAAATTGCTTCCCACTCCGATCTTGGCATCCAACCCAACATTTCCCATAAATCGATGTCCGCTGCTGGCAAATGGGTTTCCGGGCTCCTTCCGAAAGGTTTTCAATTCACCCAGGGCATAAGGCATCAGTTCGATACGTTGCGACTTTTTCAATCCTTTGATGCCCCTCATCTCACCAAAAAGATAGAGTGCACCAGGCCCCGTCAGGGATTGTCTCTCCCAGTCACTCTCCTCCTGCAAGCGATCGATCCATCGCCAAACATGCATTCCCCAAACCTGTTCATTCTGGTTACTGTACCTTAGCTGGCTTAAGGGAATCTCCATTTCCGAAGTCCAGGCCGAATCGCCGATAGCAACTTTACCATACCAAACAGCATTCCAATTCAGATCCCAAAGCATCGGATTGGTCAGCACCAAATCGATTTTCTGCCCGGCCGCGCTCATATCAAACTCAAAACCAGTGCGGTGATCGTGATAACTATCAAAAGTGATTCCGACCATATCACCTGTTAGTTCGTCCCTTCTCCCAGCTTTACGCATGATCTTTGTGGGCTCATTGTCCATGGCACGAATGGCAACATAGAGGTTTTTATCATCATACAAAACCTTCACGAAAGTTTTTTGCGAAGGTTTTGCCCCCTCGTTCGGGACAAATTGGATGAAATCGCCGGCCCAGGTTCCGGTTTTCCAGCAGGCATCATCCAAAACTCCGTCAATGACTGGTTTTGGAGTGGAAAGTCTTTGGGTGTTGTAAATTCTCACCTCCTTACCGGGAGAACCGGATGTGAGGGTGTCGCCTGACAATCTGTTTCCGATAGCTGAAAATGAGGATAGAAGACAAAATATAAACAGACAAAAAAACAAAAAGCCTTTCCCTTCAGGTTGGGCAGCAGTGATAAAATTTTGCTTCATTAATTGAATTGTGCATGATACAATAGGGTTACAAGATAGTAAATTGGAACAAAGCATCAATAAACGGACTAGTTGATTCTTCAAAAAAACGGCACTATCCCTTAACAAAATATGTTTGTAACAATGAATTTAGCAACCTGCTATTGAGTGGTTTTGATACATGGTCATTACAACCGGCTTCTATTGATTTTTCACGGTCACCGGCAAGAGCGTATGCTGTTTGGGCAATAATGACCACCTTTTTATTAAACTCCCTGATTTTTCGGGCTGCTTCATATCCTCCCATTTCAGGCATTTGTATATCCAACAAAACCATATCAATATCAGGGTTGCTTCGGCATAACCGGACGGCTTCCAACCCGGTTCGCGCAAGTAACAAATCTTTGGTAACCGGTTTTACAATTTTTTTAATCAGTAAACTTGAGGTTTCGTCATCTTCAACTAGAAGAATTTTCAACTCCATGCTATCTATATGTATCTTATTCTCTGATGCTTCAATTAAAATATCATGATTTACAGAAATGTTCCCAGTTAATTCAGTAGTATATGGTATCGTAAAATAGAAGACAGAACCAATATTCTCCAGGCTTTCTACCCAAATTGTACCGCCGAGCAACTCGACATAGGCTTTGGAAATAGAAAGTCCCAAACCAGCTCCCTGAATTGCCATCTTATCTTCAATATCGGCTTGAATAAATCGTTCGAAAATAGCTTCCAATCTGTCGCTGGGAATACCTGAGCCGGTATCTTTGACAAAAAATTGAAGAAGCTCAATTCCATCTTTTTCCTCATGTGTGTACCCAAACTCAATAGATCCCCTGTTGGTATATTTGATGGCATTTTTAACAAGATTTGTCAGGATCGCCAAGAGTTTTTCGCTATCTGTTTTCAAGGTGGACTCTTTTGCCGTTAAGGCATTGTTGAAGGAGAGTACAATCCCTTTAGATTCCGCTTCCGGCAAAAAGAATTGGTAGAGGTATTCGATCTGCTCATTGATATTGGATCTGTGCAGGTTAACCTTCATAAGACCTGCTTCAATCTTCGAATAATCGATGATATTGTTGATGAGATTGAGCATTCTGGTACCACTTTTCTCAATGATCCGGATGTACTCGTTTTGTTCATCCCTGGTTAAAGCAGGTTCTTTTAGCAATCCGGTAAACCCAAGGATACCATTCATTGGCGTACGGATTTCGTGACTCATGTTGGCAAGGAAAGCTGATTTCAACCGGTCACTCTCCTCCGCCTTCTCTAAAGCCTTCAGCAACTCCTCATTCGCTTTTTTACGTTCAGAAATATCCTTATCCGCTCCCCTATATCCAATTAAATTGCCACTTTCATTCAGAACCGGAATTCCATTGGTTAAAAGGCATACTTTGTGACCATCCTTGTGTAAATTCCAGTTTTCCAAATCGACAATTCTTTCCTTCCTTGCTACAATACCTTGAAAAATTGCTCCTACCCGCTCACTTTCCTCAGGTGGCATCAAATCAAAAGGTGACTTCCCGATAATATCCCCGACCGAATATCCCAGGATATTCTCAACATTTTCAGAGCAATAACGGTATTTACCCTGATCATCAATTTCCCAAATCCAATCCGAAGTACTCTGCACAATCGCCCTGTATCGCTCCTCACTCTCTCTTAAAGCCTTGTTTGACTCAATCTCTCTCAATTGTTTCAGCCCGATGCCTGAAATTATTTCGATAAATCCTTTGATAAAATCGAGGTATTGTGCCAGTTTCTCCCTGGTCCAAACCGGAACCCTTTCTACTGCTTCCAAATAGGACTTTTCGTCGAAATTGTATTTTTTTGCCTGGCCTATGAAAAAATCCAGATTAGGCTTCTCAAGAAAGAACTGACCGGTAAAAAAATTACCTAAATGCTTTCCTTCAATAACGATTGGGGCAGCATTGTCTACCAATCCATGAGGACATTGGTAGCTGACAGCAGGATTGGCCTCTTTTAGGTGATCCAAAATGTAACGATCACTCTTAATACACTCTTTTTCGCACTCAGGATGAATCCTGTGAAACTTGGTACAGATATCCTGCCAGGCTACTGCAGTAAGAATTTTCCCGCTGTTATCAATTATGGCTGAAGGAAAGGAATAAATAACATTCAACTTATCCTGCAAATCCTGTAGCAAGGGAATGTCTATTAGCTCCTCTAATTTATACTCCATATTTGAGATTTAATTGAGCACAATATTTGACAACGCTGCCAGGCGGTTTGCCGCCTAAAACCTATCGGATAAGATGCGGAACAAACCTGCTTGCATTGTCCGTAATCAGGCTATTGCTTTCCCTAATACCAATACCTGCAGATTCTTGTCCCACAATCCAGCTTCCAATAAGGGGATATTGACCATCAAAATCTGGAAGGGTGCACAATGCCTGGTAAATATACCCCTCCTCCCCGTATTCGCCAGAGGTTTCTGCAAGCAATTTCCCATTGTTTAAGAGCTGGATATTTGCCCCTTCCCGCGATAGGATTGGCTTTTTGGCAAAACTTGATCCTGCCAGCTCTTTGTCCTCTTCAAAATAGGACTCTAACAGGTTATCATGTCCATAATTGAGCTTCCAAAGAATGGGCAAAATGGCTTTGCTGGAGAGAATCATCTTCCAGCTAGGTTCTATCCAGAAAGTTTTAGATCTATCTTTCATAATATTTTGGCCGAACTCTTCATGAACAAGCCACTCGTAAGGATACAATTTGAAAATATTCCGGATAATTGAATCTTCCAAATCCAGAAACTGGGGATAGGTAGTGTCCCAACCGATTTCATCCAGATACAAAAATTTGGTTTCCAGTCCGGCCTGAATGGCACAGTCGCGCATGTACTCAGTGGTAGTCAAATCTTCTGCCGAATCCCTTGCAGTTGTGAAGTGAAGGAATCCCGGATGGAGATACTCTTTCAGGTAGCTCCAGTAGGCAACAAGTTTCTCATGGATGGAGTTGAACTGGTCGCGTCGTTCATCAAAATCCTGCAACCATTGCCACTGTACCACCGAAGACTCGAACAAAGAGGTGGGGGTATCGGCATTGAATTCGAGCAATTTTGGCTTGCCATCCTTAAAGGCAAAATCAAACCGTCCGTAAATGGCCGGTACATCGTTGTTCCAACTATCCTCAATGTGAGGTATAAACCATTCGGGAATGTGAAAATGATGGTAAAGGTTGTTGTCAATAACATATTGCACCGCACTCAGTGAGATTTCCCATAAATCGTTGGTAGCCTTCTCCAAGGTATCAATCTCAGCCATTGAAAATTCATAATAGACCGACTCGTCCCAGTACGGAGATTCAAGAGTGTGAAAATTGAATCCCAATGCTTCCACTTTTTCCTGCCACCCACTCCGGGGAGCAATGATGTGTCTTTTCATCTGTTTTTTATTTTGCTTTTAATTGCAAGAAGGACCTCGCAAAAAGCATTTATTCGCAAGTTTGGAACATATCCCATGATGGTTTTATGAGGCAGAACTTCTTACAGTGCCACCGAAACCTCCTCTAACTGCAGTACTTTTGACCCCATTGGTTCCAATATTGGATGCCTTGTTGATAGCCCCGGAATAATAACCTGTGCGGGCGAAGCCACCGCCCGGGCCATATAGCCCATAGGGTCTGAATGCATAATAATAACCCAGGTATCCCAGTCCCATTCCATGAGCCCTTGAATAATGCGCTGTCGTATCTGAACGCATATAAACCGACTTTTCACGATCGCTCTTCGAACTGCTGCATGCAGTGAAGACGGTGGCCACCAGAACCAGATTGATGTAGCCTGATTTCTTCATGGTCATTTACTTGACTGTGATGTAAAATTCATAATCCTTTTTTACTGCGATCTCCTTGGTCGCACCCGCTGTGGTTTCAGTCTCCGTTTTTAAAACCCCCAGGGCCGGGATCGTGTCTGTGTGTACAGCTGTCTTAACCAGCATGTTACTAATCCATACTTTGTGAGTAGTTTTGACTACATCCAGCTTATCGCCAATATGTTCCACATTGATGGTGGTCTCAATGGCTCCGTCTTTAGAAATTTCTTTGACCTTGTCCTCATTGTCGCAGGCAGAAAAGAAGGGGAGAACTCCCGCGACAACCAAATAAAAAATTCTTCTGTTCATATTCATTAAATTTTAGGCTCCAAATGCTGATTTGGCGTCAATTACCTGACACGAAACCGTCAGAAGCTCTCATTCCATAAAGGTCTGAATTTTATGACTGGTAAAGGTGCAGGCGACTGAAGAGATTGGTTAACAGAAAGAAATATTCTTTCTGTGGATAAATTACGCAATCAAAAATACTGATTATTTATCAATATTTTATAAATTAGTATCCGAACTTTTGGTTCATAAATGTGATCTCCCCTATTGGTAACCAGATGGAATTCCACAACAAAACGAAAGAAGAAATTATCTCCGAATACATTGCCTTGAAGGAGGATTACGATTTATTAAGTCACAATTGTCAAAAAGAAAAGGCAAATCACAACAAGCTGGAATTTCTCCTCAATGAGCGGGTAAAGAAGTCGAGTTGTCACAACCGGATTTCGGAGATCATGAGTAATCCTGACTATTCTGTGGAGGAAGTACTTCAGAAAATTGCAAACATTCTTCCGGATGCGTGGCAGTTCCCGGAAATTACATTTGCGATAATTCAAATTAACAATAAAAGCTATCATTCAGATAGATACAACTTAACCAAATGGTCACGAGCCAAAGATATCGTTGTATCTGGAGAAACCATCGGAACGGTAAAGGTAAGTTACCAGGAAAGTAACTGTTACGACCCTCAAAACCCATTTTTAAAGGAAGAGGATGATCTCCTTTTTTCTGTCGCCAGGCGGATAGGTGATTTTATTTACAGGAACAGAATCAATATCTCATTGAATGAAAGTGAACTGAAGTACAGGAATCTTATTGAAAATATCAATGAAGTGATCTATGAAGTGGATCCCGCAGGTAGGATTGTTTATATAAGTCCGTCAATTGAGAGATTGCTCGGGTTCAAACAGGAGGAGCTTATCGGAAAATCCTTTCTTCATATTGTAGGGGAAAATGCGGACTATTTGTCTAAAAGATATAGAGAGCTCAGAGAAAAAGGCGACATAAAGAATGAATATAAAATATTTTCCAAATCTGGTGTATCACATTGGATTAATTTTTCTACAAAGGCAATTATTACAGATGGAATTTTTAAGGGTGGAACCGGAACACTTGTTGACATTACTGACAAAAAACGCATCGAAATAGAGCTGCAAACAAGTGAGGCTCTATACAAATCCATCTTAAACGCATCTCCTGATATCATTACCATTACCGACATGGAGGGAAAAATAAAATTTTCTTCTCCTAAAATGACGGAAATGTTCGGACTAAAACAGGCTGAGGATGCTATTGGACATTCAGTCTTTGAATTCATCTCTGAAAAGGATCACCAGAGAGCCCTTGAAAATATCACAAAAATGGTCAATGGAGAAATTCCCGTGGCTGATGTATATGAGGGTGCCAGGTTGGATGGAACCTTTTTCGATATTGAGGTAAATGGGGAGTATATCAGGGATTCAGAAGGTCGGGTCTCAGGTTTGATCCTGGTTTCCAGGGATATTAGCGAGAGAAAAAAAGCGGAAGAAATGCTTCGTCAAAGCGAAATCAGGTACAAAATATTCTTTGAAGATAACAATTCGGTGATGTTGATGATCGCTCCTGAAACAGGAGAGATCAAGAAGGCCAATCCTGCTGCCTGCAGGTTCTATGGCTGGTCCCTTGCCGAATTATGCAGTATGAATATTTCGCAGATCAACACCCTGTCGAAGGAGGAGTTGAAGGATAAGATGCAAAATGAGAAGGAGGAGAGAGAGAATCATTTCTACTTTAAGCATCGTTTGGCTAACGGAGAAGTAAGGGATGTTGAAGTATATTCGGGTCCGATTCTATTTGATGAAACGACACTGATTTACTCAATTGTTCATGATATCTCCGAACGTATTAGGGCCGAAGAATCGCTTATCCGCAGTAACAGGTTATATGCGGTAATCAGTCATGTTAACCAGGCCATCATTCAGTTCAAAGACAAAAACACCTTACTGAACGAAGTTTGTCGCATAGCCCTGGATTATGGTCAATTTCAAATGGTATGGATCGGGATAGTAGACCCAGGGTCACAGGTCGTCAGACCCGTCATGGTGATGGGCCGCGAAGAGGGGTACCTCTCACATATCAAACAAATCACACTCGCTGACAGTCCTGAAGGACACGGTCCAACTGCTACTGCCCTAAGAGAAGGCAATTATTACGTTTGCAACGATATTGCCACTGATCCGCACATGGCGCCATGGAAAGACGAAGCGTTGAAGCGGGGATATCATTCTTCTATTGCGTTACCTGTCAAACAATTCGGGAAAGTATTTTCAGCAATTAACCTCTATTCACCCATTCCAAATTTTTTTAATAAAGAAGAGATAAAACTCTTGACAGAGGTCACAGAAAACATTAGCTACGCATTGGAATCCATTGATATTGAAAGAGAAAGAAATATTGCTGAAGAAAAAATCAAAGATCACAATGAAAACCTAGAATTGAAAATTCAGCAAAGAACCG
>JBBIUJ010000018.1:0-24141 GCA_037440345.1 Prolixibacter sp. | reverse complement strand
TGGAGGAAGATAGCTGAGAAGATGGGAGGGTGAGAGGGTGTGACGGTGCGAGCATGAGAGGGTGTGACTTCCCATTTTCCATCTTCTCATTTTCCCATTTTCTCATCTTCCCATTTTCCCATATTCTCTTCATCTCATCATCTCATCATCACATCAACAAATTATGAAACAGATATTATACCGCCTTTTTGAACACCAGTTCCTTGGCCGCGACGAGGCCAGGGAGATCCTGCAAAACATGGTGGCAGGAAAATATACAGAGGCGCAGATTGCCTCGCTGATTACGGTCTTTCTGATGCGGAGCATCTCGATCGAAGAGTTGTCCGGATTTCAGGACGCACTGCTGGATATGCGGGTGAAGGTCGACCTGAATGCGTTCGATCCGATCGACATCGTGGGTACCGGCGGCGATGGCAAAAATACCTTCAATGTCTCCACTGCCTCCTGTTTCGTGGTGGCAGGCGCCGGGTACAAAGTGGCCAAACACGGAAACTATGGAGCCACTTCGGTGAGCGGAGCTTCCAACGTGATGGAACACCATGGCGTCAAATTCACCACAGATCCCGACCGGTTAAAACAATCGATAGAGGTATCGAACATGGTCTACCTGCATGCGCCAATCTTTAATCCGGCCTTGAAAGCGGTAGCGGGTGTGAGAAAAAGCCTGGGGGTACGCAATTTCTTCAACATGCTTGGACCGCTGGTCAATCCTGCCAAACCGAAGAACCAATTGCTGGGTGTTTTCAATCTGCCGCTGCTGCGCCTTTATAGCTACTCCTTTCAACAAAGTGGCAACCGTTTCGCGGTAGTACATAGCCTGGATGGCTACGATGAAATCTCATTAACAGACTCATTCAAAGTTATATCCAACCAGAACGAGCATATTTACACTCCCGAAGAGATTGGTTTCACCCGTAATCTCGAAGCGGACCTTTTTGGCGGCGACACGATCGATCAGGCAGCTGCCATTTTCGGCAAGGTACTGGATGGCACAGCAACCACGCAGCAGACCAACTGTGTATTGGCCAATGCGGCCTTCGCGATACGGGTTCTCTGTCCGGAAAAAAGTATTGCCATCTGTATCGAAGAGGCGCGCGAATCGTTGGTAAGCGGAAAAGCGATGCAAAAATTTAAGAAATTTGTGGAACTCAACTCTTAGTAATGCATTCGTTTAAAGAACTTACACAGAGGTATGATTATGCTATAAATAAGATTTGAGCTTAATAAAGGATTGAAACCCGATAGAAATTACATAAAGAAAGAACCAAAGACCACAGAGAAGGAAAATCGCAAGCGATTTTCCTCTCAGCGATCTCTTTTTCCTCTCAAACATCTATCGATTAATCGTCTAAATATACAACCAGGTAAAATCAACATAAAATATTACAATTTCCTCTGTGTTAGTTCTTGAAACGTGGCACTAAAAACAAAGCAAGATAGATGAAAGACATTTTACAGGAGATCATCGCCCACAAACGCATCGAAGTGGAAAAGCAGAAACTGCTTGTTCCGCCTGAGAAGCTTGCGCAACAACTTGCGCTGTCAACACTCAGGGCAACCAAATCGATGCGCATGGCGCTTGCCTCCTCTCCTACCGGGATAATCGCGGAATTCAAGCGCAAATCGCCCTCCAAAGGGTGGATCTTTCCTGAAGCTGAAGTTACTGAAGTGGTTCCCGCATACGAAGCATCCGGGGCCTCAGCTTGCTCCATCCTTACCGACCAACACTTCTTTGGCGGATCGCTGGAGGATCTCCGCAAAGTCCGGGGATTGGTATCACTCCCATTGCTGAGGAAGGAGTTCATCATTGACCCGTACCAACTTTCGGAAGCACGGCTGGCAGGGGCCGATGCCATTCTGCTGATCGCTGCCGTGCTCACACCGGAAGAATGTATAACCCTGGCCAAAGCGGCGCATCAACTAAGCCTGGAGGTACTGCTCGAAATCCACAACGAAAGCGAACTTGGGCATCTCAACGACTGCATCGACATGTTGGGAATCAACAACCGCAACCTGGGTACTTTCGAAACTTCACTCGGTCACTCTTACCGGCTGGCCGAAAAACTCCGGCAACTGAACAGCAATGCTTTGCTGGTCTCAGAGAGCGGAATATCGGAACCTTCCACCGTTACCAGGCTGCGGACAGAGGGTTTTCGCGGTTTCCTGATCGGTGAGACTTTTATGCGGGGAGGGACTCCGGGAGCCACACTTGAAAAATTTCTAAAAGGGATAGACCATGCTGATTAAGGTTTGTGGAATGAGGGAACCCGGCAACATCGAACAGGTAGCTGCCATCTCCGGTATCGACCTGATCGGATTGATTTTTTACGATCGTTCACCGAGGTATGTCGATTCGGCGGATACAGCCCTTTCAGTTGCAGCGTTAACTACCGTGAAGGTCGTTGGCGTCTTTGTGAACGCAACAGAGGAAGAGGTGGCAGCAAAATGCAGGGAATATCACCTTGATTATATTCAGCTTCATGGTAATGAAACACCTGAATACCTGATTTCTCTCCGCGAACAACTTCCCGACAGGGTCAAAATCATCAAGGCAATTCCCATCCAAAACGCAGAAGACCTTAAGCGCGTTTCCGGGTACGAAGGACTCTGCGACTACATTCTTTTCGACACCAAAACATCTGGCTATGGAGGTTCTGGCGAGGCTTTCGACTGGAGTATCCTGCAGCAATACAAAGGATTTACTGAGTTCCTCCTCAGTGGCGGGATTGCTCCCGACAGCCTTGAGCCGCTGAGTCGCTTTCAACACAAACTATGCGCCGGAGTGGACCTCAACAGCCGTTTCGAGACAGCGCCCGGAATTAAAAACATCCCATTACTCAAAAAATTTGTACAACAACTCAAACAGAACAAACGATGAACCGTCTTACCCAACTTCTCGAAAACCAGCAGCACAAGATCCTTTCCGTCTATTTCACGGCCGGTTACCCTAAACTGGAGGATACGCTGCCGATCCTGACTGCTCTCGAAGAAAACGGCATCGATATGGCCGAGGTTGGAATCCCCTTCTCCGATCCGATGGCCGATGGTCCGGTGATCCAGCAATCTGCCGGGGATGCCCTGCACAACGGGATGTCGCTCAGGCTGCTCTTCGAACAGCTGAGAGAGGTTCGTAAAACCGTAAAAATGCCCCTGGTAATGATGGGCTACCTCAACCCAATCATGCAGTATGGTTTCGAAAAATTCTGCCAATCCTGTTCGGAGGCAGGAATCGATGGCATGATCATTCCGGATCTTCCTTTTGCAGACTATCAAGCCAACTACAAGGCCATTGCCGGACGGCACGATCTGAAGATGATCATGCTGATCACTCCCGAAACAGAAGAAGAAAGGATACGGTTGATCGACGAGCAGACCGAAGGCTTTATCTATCTCGTATCCAGCGCTTCCACGACCGGCGCTCAACAAGCATTTGACGACAGCAAGCAGGCATACTTCACCAGGGTTTCCAACATGAAACTACGAAATCCCCTCCTGGTCGGATTTGGCATCAGCAACAAAGAAACCTTCGATGCCGCATCTGCCCACACCAACGGCGCCATCGTGGGAAGCAAGTTTATCCAGTTGCTGGGCGCGTGCAGGACAGTGGATGAGGCGGTTAAAGAGCTGCTGAAAGCGATGGAAAGCGATGGGGAATTAAAAATTAAAAATTAAAGATTGACGTGCGCCGACTATTTTCATGCATCAGATAAACAATTGGCTGAATTATTAAAAAGCACCAATTAGGCATGGTTGGCGCAGAACTGAAATGCCTCTGAACCTTTCATCTTTTGCCCGGAGGGCATCTAGCTTCATAGAAAAACCTGCTCCATCAGGATGTTTTCCCGGATGGGAATAAACGTCAAGGTCATAAACGAACAGACCCGTAAAAATTCATAATGGTGACGCTAATCTTAGAAACTGCTTAAACTTACTAACGGAATTGTTGAACCCACTTCGGGGTTCCCGAAAGGGTTGAACAGTTTATAGCATTTGATCAAATTTTATACAGCCTCTTTGTCTATCTCATGTTGAGGAAACCTAATCTTCCCAAATTTAGGCCTCATGTCCAAAAGCATATTTGCCCAATAATAGATTGATTCTCGAAAATCTTGTTTAATTTTATACTGTAAGTGTGATGTTTGAATTGCTACTTCCTAAACAACTTAATTATGAATCCACACGAAAAAACCAAAGATGAACTAATTGAAGAGTTGGAAGAGTTGTATCAGAAACATGAAGCCCTGAAAAAATCCTATGAGAATACCATTACCAAAAACATCCAGGCGGAGGAGGTGCTCCGTGAAAATCAGGAACTTTTCCGCAAGGCCCTCGACTTAGGTGTTGTTGGCATGGCTACGACCCACCCATACACTTTTTACTTCCTTTCGGCCAACAAACGTCTTTGCGAAATGGTAGGTTACACAGAGGAAGAGTTGTTGCAAAAAACCTGGGCTGAAATAACATTTCCCAAAGAAAAAGTGGATGAGGATAGCGCCAATGTATTGAAATTGCTGCGTGGGGAATTGAACGGCTATGTGATGGAAAAGCAGTACCAGCACAAAGATGGGCACATGATAGACATCACGCTGTCGGTGCAGGGGGTTACAAAAAAGGATGGATCCATTGATTATATTTTAATCCTGGCTGACGATATCACCCAACGTAAACTGGCCGAGAAGGCATTGCGTGAAGCTTCCGAATATTCGCGCAAACTCATAGAAACAAGCCTTGATGCCTTGGTCACCATCAGTGCAGAAGGGAAAATTACCGATGTAAATGCTGCCACAGAGAAAATTACCGGATTATCGCGCGAGATGCTTATCGGATCAGATTTTTCAGATTATTTTACCGAACCCGATAAGGCGCGTTCAGGGTACCTGAAAGTATTTGAAGACGGACAGGTCATTGATTACCCGCTTGCAGTCAGGCATGCCTCCGGCAAGGTTGCTGATGTACTATACAATGCTTCCGTTTACAGAAATGAACAGGGTGAGGTGATTGGGGTCTTTGCTGCGGCAAGGGATATCACGCAAAGGAAGCAGACAGAACGCGAGTTAATAATTGCCAAAGAGAAAGCTGAGGAGAGCGAACGTTTAAAATCTGCTTTTCTTGCCAACATGAGCCACGAAATCAGAACTCCAATGAATGGCATCCTTGGCTTTGCCGAACTGCTAAAAGAGCCAAATCTATCTGGTGATGAACAACAAGAATATATAAAAATTATTGAGAAAAGCGGTGCAAGAATGCTTAACATAATCAATAATATTGTTGATTTTTCAAAAATAGAAGCCGGATTGATGAATGTTGCGCTGAAGGATACCAATATAAACGAGATTATAGAATTTGTCTATACCTTCTTTAAACCTCAGGCTGAAGAAAAGAGGATGCAGCTTTTTATTCGAAACAGTTTGCCGATAGAAGCAACAACAATCAGAACAGACCGGGAAAAAATTTATTCCATTCTAACAAATCTTGTTAAAAATGCCATCAAATATTCGAATGAGGGAGTGATAGAAGTCGGTTGTACAAAAAAGGGTAATTATCTCGAATTCTCAGTGAAAGACAGTGGAATCGGAATTCCTAAGGAGAGACTTGAGGCCATCTTTGAACGTTTTATTCAAGCGGATATTACAGATGTGGAAGCAAGACAAGGGGCCGGTCTTGGACTCAGTATTTCAAAAGCTTATGTAGAAATGCTGGGAGGAAAAATATGGGTAGAAAGCGAGCTCGCAAAGGGTTCATCATTTTATTTTTCGATTCCATACAATATTGAAAAGGGAGAAGAAAATATTGATCAAAAGGTTGTACCTCGTGATTCAGAAAAGTATCTGATGAAAAATCTAAAAATCTTAATCGCTGATGACGATGAAATATCAAATAAACTGGTTTCACTAACCGTCAAAGATTATTGCAAAGAAATTATCGAAACAAAAAATGGCGTTGAAGCAGTTAAGATTTGCCAACAGAACCCTGATCTAGATCTTGTTCTGATGGACATTCAAATGCCAGATATGAACGGACATGAAGCAACCCGTCATATCCGTGAGTTCAACAATAAAGTTACCATTATAGCTCAAACTGCCTTTGGACTATCAGGAGATCGGGAGAAAGCAATTAATGCGGGGTGTAACGACTATATTACAAAACCCATCAACAGATCCGAACTAAACACAATAATACAAAAACATATAAATAATCACTCAGCAATAGATTAACTACTGACAAAATGTGAGGAGATTATCAGAAAACGAAGGTGATCAGGACTAAATAAAAGTCGTTAAGCAAACTTAACCAGGAACAATGCCAGCAGTAACGTAATAATCGATACAATCATGATAAAATTGCCGAATTTCCCTACGTTCTCCTCCGAATCCCGGGCGATATAACCGGTAATGACCCCAACCACCGCAAAGAGGATCAAAATGGATGCAACAACCGTATAGCCCGACAAGAGGGTGATCGCAACAATTCCTGGTAATCCAACCAGCGTGATGAGCAGTACTGTCAGACAACCTTTGGCCTGTATAAACTGAAAGAAGACAGAAAAGAATTTGATAAAAAAATAGGTAATCAGCAACCCAAAGAGGAGGGCCGGAATTACGAGCCATGGATTATGCAGGTCGATTTTGAAAGCTGATTCCAATGTATCCATGGTGCAAAGGTAGAAAAATGTTGGAAACCTTCTTCACCACTTCATTCGTGCACGATGGCCCTGATCATTTGCTGAAACATAACCAGATGAATGGGCAGGAGTCCCCACCAATAGATACGCCCGCTCAGCCCTTTCGGCATAAAGGTGGCGGTCTGGGTCAGGTAAAAACCATCCTCCTTCAACACGATCCTGAACTCCAGCCAGGCTTCTCCCGGTACTTTCATTTCAGCAAAAAGGAGCAATCGCTTGTTGGTGCGGTCAGCTATCAAAACCCGCCAAAAGTCAAGTGCATCTCCGGGATTTAGGTCCGTTGCATTCCGCCGTCCTCGTCGTAATCCGACACCACCCACCATCTTATCGATTACACCGCGAATATTCCATATCCAGTTTGCAAAGTACCATCCCGTTTCACCGCCAATGGAGAAGATTTTCTCCAGTATCCTGTCGGGATCTCCCTTGATTTTCAAGCTTCTCCTATCGTGAAGGATGCCATACTTGGGAACATCAAGGTATTCAAATAACTGGTTGCTTTTGTTCATGGAGACCGCGTCGGTCCAACTGGAAGCCACGGTGTCAAGGTTAATACGCTCCAATGCCCTTCTGCAGGCTTCCCTGTAGGTTAAAGGCTGAATGCCCAACATTTGCTGCAACCTGTTGTCCTTGCACACCACCTCAACCTTCATACTGTCGACCAGATTGGCGGCAAGGTAATAGGAGGTTGAGGTCACGAAATAGAGCCAGTAAGAGGACATTCTTGGACTAAAGAAAGGAGCTACGCCAATCCACCTTTTAAGTCCGCGTACTTCAGCATATTGCAAAAGCATCTGTTTGTAGGACAATATCTCGGGGCCACCAATATCAAAAATATCATCATAAGTTTGTTCGTTGAGCATGCATCCCGTCAGGTATTTCAGCACATCTGCAACACCAAGCGGCTGACAGTGCGTTTTAACCCAGGCAGGAGCAAGAACAACCGGCAAAACCTCCATGAGGTCGCGGATAATTTCGAACGATGCACTGCCACTGCCAACGATGATGCCTGCACGAAGAACTGTCAGGTGTTTGCCCGACTGTCTGAGCAGCTCTTCAACATCTTTTCTGGACTGAAGATGCCGGGAGAGCTTTTCTGAATTGGAGATACCGCTGAGATAGATGACTTGTTTGCAGTTGGTCTTGCTGATGAAGTTGGCAAAATTTTTGGCCGACAAGGCCTCTTCCTGCATAAACAGGCCAATAGAAGATGACATGGAGTGTACCAGGTAGAATGCCACATCAAAATCCAGGGAGTGAAGGTGTTCCGGAATGGGCTTTAAAAGATCGATCTCGTGGCCCTCCACTTTCGAAATCGTTTGGCGGGGCACAATCAGTCGCTCCAAGCTTCGGACAAAGCAGGTAACATCGTGCCCTTTATCAGAAAGATTTTGAAGCAGCCTCTTGCCAATATAGCCGGTACTACCGGTCAGTAAAACCTTCATTAAAAATTAAATGGAAAAATGAGAAAATGAGAAGGTGGGAGGGTGAGAGGGTGGGACGGTGAGAAGGTGGGAACGCTCATTTTCTCATTTTCTCACCTTCACATTTTCTCATCTTCTCATCTTCTCATTTTCCCATTTTCAACTGGATTATTCGTAAAGAACCTTATGGCACTCTGAGCAGAAGGATGTTTTCCAGGCCCCTTTGATTTCGATAGGATGGACAAACTCCAGAGCCTTATCGACAGAGCTATTGGTAATGCTACCAGTTGGACCCTGATTAACAATGACATGGCAGAGATTACAGTCGCGCGAAATTGTTTCACCTTTTTCGGTTTTATGACGATCGGAGTGACATCTGAAACATCCGTCCGATTCGAGGTGGCCAATGTGGTTCAGGTAACGTGTGGCATCCGCCTTCATGTATGGAAAGGCATTGTTTTTATATTCGGCTTGAATGGTGGCTATGGCATCGGTGATCCTCTTCGACTCTTTGGCATAAACATCCGGATGTGAACCCTTGTAAAAATCTACAATGGTCTGGTTGATCATATTCATGGCAGAATCCATGCTGGTATATGAAGTTTTCAATGCCTCCATGGCTGCCTTTTTGATATAAGGAATATCCTTCGGAATCTTCCCGGCTACTATGGCATTGTTGATATAGAAGGTAGGCGAATTGTAGAGGTGGGAAGGTCTGTTGTGGCAGTCCATGCAGTCCATGGTCCTGGCAGGAATCGAATCGAGGGCCGCCTTCGTGACTGGGTTTTCACTATCCATGAAAGTCTTTACTTCCCCTGTCTTCAGATTGGTCATTTTTACCCATGGAATACTCTCCCTATCCTTGGTAGTGGAGACATATTCAATCTTAAAATTCTTGTTGATGTGCCAGTGAATTCCCTCGGTCAGCCCCTGGGCGCTATATTCAGGACCGATTTTCATCATCAGGGAGTTGTTCCATTCAGTGCTGGCGGAGTCTGTTAGATAGGAACGGATGTTAATCAGTTTTCTGGAATAGAATTTCTCTGGCCAGTGGCAGCGTTCACAGGTTTCGCGAGCCGGCCTCAAGTTGTGCAATGGAGTTTCGATCGGACGAGAGTACTTTTTAAAAGTAACGGAATACACCTGATAAAGTCCTGATAATTTGGATTTTATATACCAATCAGCCCCTTCACCCACGTGACATTCCACACAAGCAACACGGGCATGGGGAGAGTGTTGGTAAGAGACATATTCAGGTTCCATCACCTGGTGGCAAAGCTTACCACAAAATTCAACTGATTCGGTATATTGGAATGCTTTGTAACTCCCCATAGCCGAAATCAATAACAGGATTACTGTAATGACGGAGATTGTGATGAACCCTGAACGAAATTTTGGGTCATTCAGGTTCCATACTGGCCAGGCGCCCGGATCTTCAGGTGTTGTCTCCTTTTTACGAATGCGAAGAATGATTCCTAATGGGATCAACAACAAGCCAATGACTAAAAACATTGGTACAATAATGTAGATGTACAAACCCAAATAGGTGTTACTCTGAGCAGAAAAAAGTGAGAAAAGGAACAAAACAAGTATCACAAGCAAGCTGTTTGCCGCAATTACAAACCCCGTAAGGCTCATCCAGTTATAAAAACTCCTCGATGGTTTCATGTATAAGGTAATAATTAGATTTTAGTCAAAATTATCGCTTTTCATCTAAATATCTAGATAACTGATGCTAAAAAGATTCATTCTCAATAAGTGCAGGGTCTTGGTAAATAGGACGGCCACCACAAATTACCAAAGTTTCGTGTAATATTTTTTACGATTTTTGAGTACAAAAATGTTTGCGCATGGCCCAAGATATAACCACACTGAAAGACGTTCACCGCTTGGTGGATGCATTTTACGCCAAAGTCAGGGAAGACGGGACGATCGGTCATTTTTTCAACGACCGTCTGGAAGGGAAATGGGATGCCCACCACAAAAAGCTATACCGCTTCTGGCACACTGTTTTGCTTCGTCGTCCCGACTATTTTGGGAACCCGGTGCCGATGCATTTCAACATGCAGATAAAAAAGGAACATTTCGACCACTGGTTGGCCGTATGGTGTACTACCGTGGATGAACTCTTCGAAGGAATGATTGCCGACAGGGCCAAGTTTCGGGGCAAAACGATGGCGAAAGCGTTTTACAGCAAGATAAAAAAAGAAGATGAGAAGATGGGAAAATGAGAGATTTAGACATGAGACATGAGATCAAAAATCATTAAAACCAAATCGGATGTTTCTCATTTTCCCACATTCCCATTTTCCCACCCTCTCGTTTTCCTATCTTCTCAGTGCTCGTCTTCTTCTTCCAGATAATAGAAATACAGCTTCTCTATCGCTACCCTGATAGCTTGGTTGATCGGCATCTGGGGAACAGCCAGATCAGGATCTATCGCCAGCAACCGCATAAAATAGTTGCTGAAAATCGGCATTTCTTCGGGATGGGCAGCTGCCATCTCTGCAGCTTTGGCAACTGCTGCCGACTGGTTACTTTTCATGATTTTACAGGTTACCAGCACCGGCAGGTTCTCCCGGTTTAACCGGAAACCGAATCCGAACAACCTGCATATTAGCCCACGGTGTTCATAATATTGGCAACCCCATTCTCCCCTGGCCGAGGCATCAGGATCGAAACAGGCGCACCACCCATGCCTGGGATTATCCAATCTTGTCAGGAACTCATCCACCTTACCTGTTTTATAAAGCCAGGCCGCCAATGGCATAAATTCAAGGGGAGAGGCCTCAATATCGGTCTTCCGGCAGCACATCCCGCAATAATCAGGGCATTTTAGCCCGCTCAGTGCGGCGGTTGACGAGAGATGGGCATCCAGCTCTTCAAACACCTTTTCAACCTCCTCTATGATCCAAGTTTGTCTCATCGTTTGTCAGATTAATGAAAGAAGAGGTAACCGATAAGTATAGCAGCTATTAAACCTACCAAATCTGCCAGCAAGGCACATGCCAATGCATGCCTGGTTTTCTTGATGCCCACTGAGCCGAAATAGAGCGCCAGAATAAAAAAAGTTGTATCCGAAACACCCTGTACGGTACACGAGAGCTTGCCAATGAAGGAGTCGGCCCCATACATTTTCATCGCGTCAATCATCATCCCGCGCGAACCGCTGCCACTCAATGGTTTCATAAGACCGGTCGGCAAGGAGGCCACAAACTCCGAATTGATACCCAATGAATCAAATATCCATTTGATACCTGCAACCAAAAAATCCATGGCCCCGGATGCTCGAAAAACGCCAATAGCTACCAGGATGGCCACCAGATAAGGGATAATCCTGACCGCTGTAGAAAAGCCCTCCTTAGCGCCATCAATAAAGGTCTCGTACACATTGATTTTACTCTTGACGCCCAGCAAAATGAAAAACATGATCAGGGAGAAGAGGATCACATTGGTGGCTACTTTCGAAAAAACAGAAATCTGCTCCTGTGGCATGCTGCTGATTGAAAGGATCAAAGCCGCCACTAAGGCAGTCGTTCCAAGCAGGTAAGCCAGAATCGTCTTGTCCCATAGTTTGATCTTTTGCACAACGGATACGGAGATCAAACCTGTCATGTTGGCGAAAAAAGTGGCAAAAAGGATTGGGATAAAAATGTCTGACGGGTCTTTGGCCCCAAGTTGCGCCCGGTATACCATGATCGAAATAGGGATCAGGCACAATCCTGAGGCATTCAAAACCAGAAACATGATCTGGGCATTCGAGGCCACCTCCTTGTTTGGGTTGCTTACCTGCATCTCCTTCATGGCCTGAAGGCCCATCGGGGTAGCCGCGTTGTCGAGGCCCATCATGTTGGCAGCAAAATTGAGCATCATAGGACCGTAAGCCGGATGGTTTCTCCCCAGTTCGGGGAATAGCTTGTTGAAAAATGGGCCGATCAGTTTGGATACAATATTGACAATCCCCCCCTTCTCCCCGATCTTCATAATCCCCGACCAAAAGGTCAAAACACCCGTCAAACCCAACGAGATTTCGAACCCTGTTTTTGACATTTCAAAAGTGGCATTCACCATTTCCGAAAAGGTATCCGTATTACCCAGAAAGATTAGCTTAAAGAGCGCAATCACGAAAGCAATTACAAAGAAGAAGATCCAAATGTAGTTCAGGGCCATCGAATTTGTTGGAAGGTGCTAGTTTTCTTACAAATGGTAAAAATAAAAAAATCCGGATTGAATCCGGATTTTTTTATCACTGAGCAATGCTACTACTCAATATTTTTTGGCGAATTCGTCAGCCAGTGCATTGATGGCTTCGTTTGAAAGATCTGATCCATTGTGGATGACCATTCTATACCTAAATGTCGCAGTTTTTCCTGCCGGGATGCTGTAGTTCAATTTCTCTTTCCCCTTGGTAAAAACACTCCATCCAAGCGGGTTTGCCGCAAACAGACCATAACCACGGGCGTGCCAATAGGTAGGATAGCCGGCGTTTTGTGGATGGTCGCAAATTACGAGGGCAACTTTCTCATTGTTGATCGTTCCGTTCAGTTCGCACCATCTTCCGCGGGTCGACCATACAGCATCATCCTTGATTCCTTCGCTGGTCCTGTAGCTTCCGGTTACTCCCTCTGTACTCATGGCTTTCACGGTAGTTGGGTTTCCTTTCGCATCGGTCATTATTACTTCATCTTTTTGAGGCAGTTCCAGTTGACGGGCCACTCGAATAGCGATCACACCCTCTTTGTTATCAGCCATAGAAACCGGTTCTGACCCTGCGGTTAATTTGGTAATCCTGTCAATGATGCGGGTATTCCCCTGATTGATGAAATGAAGTTCTGTCGTTTCATCAAGTAGTTTTTTCCCACCCGGAGTATCCCAGGTTGCTGCTACCACGAGAACCCCGTGCCCTTTCCCGCCATCTTTCTTCAGGATAGATTTGTGGTGGATTGTTCCATAACCGCTTTTAGCTTCGGGTTTGATCGCCTCTGAATTGTTCCAGAAATCCAATTTATCAACATCCCCGTAGTTGAACCAAATACCAATGTGATGCGGATGGTCAACCCGTTCACCGGCTCTTGGTTTCAATGGAAATCCGCGTGTAACCTCAGATCCTGAAGAAGTTACAACAGGATACAAAACAGGTTTCATTACATTGTCAGGCCAGATGTAGGATGTAAAGGGTTTTCCATCCATCAGTACATCGACCCGCTTCTGATCGCTTTTGTCGTCGAAAGTGACTGTTCCCGACTCTTTGCTTTTGGCTTCAACTTTCGAAAAGAGTGGTTGCGCCGCTGTCATAAGTAAAAAAAGAGTTCCTAAAAATAGCTTAGATTTTAATTCCATGGTAGTAAGTTCAAGATAATGAATGAAGCGTAAAAATAGCAAATCCCTGCTATGCATCTGTCTTTATATCTTATTTTTCTGAGGTAAATTGAAAATATTCCGGCTGCTGTTTTTTTTCACTGGAGCATTGTTGTAATTTCACCCTGTTATTTATCGAAGAATCGCGACCATGAAAGGTTGAAAAGAATATTCTGCTAACCGTTCGTAATTCGGGTACAATGACATCAGAACCATTAACAGGCCGACCATGCAAACAAAGAAAACACTTATCTGGATTTTTGCTGTTCTACTAACGATTGCAGCAGCCCTATATCAACGATTAACAGGCCCTACCCACCCACAGAGGACCAAAGCCACCATTTCGGGACAGACCTATAAATTTAAACTACTCCGGACTTTTGATGGAACCGGGGATTGCCCCATTGCCATAACAATTCAGGATCCTGAAGTGGCAGGAACGCTCGAATACAGGGTTTTCTCCCAGAAGGTAGATTTTACCAAGTTGCCGATGATCCGGGAAGGTGGAGTCCTCACTGCCTCCTTGCCTCACCAGGGAATGGCAGGTAAACTTGAATACAAAATCGTACTGAATAAAGGGGCAGAACAGGTAGTCCTGAACAATGGAACGCCAACAGTGATCCGTTTCAAAGGTCACGTACCGGAGCTAGTATTGATTCCGCATATTCTGATCATGTTTCTGGCCATGCTGTTCAGCAACGTTGCTGGAGTTTTCGCCCTATTCAAAATTCCATCGCTCAAAATGATGAAGATAACTCTGGCAACCATCTTTATCGGCGGATTGATCATGGGCCCGATTGTTCAAAAGTATGCCTTCAACGAACTATGGGCAGGCGTTCCTTACGGATGGGACCTTACCGACAACAAAACATTGATAGCCTTTGCGGCCTGGGTTATTGCCTTCCTCTTTAACTGGAAAAAAGAGTCCAGGTATTGGGTCGTAGCTGCCGCATTGGTAACCCTTGGGATATTCTCAATCCCCCACAGCCTCTTTGGATCGCAGTTGGATCCGGCTACCGGAAAGATCATTCAAGGAATGGTCCAGCCGTTTATTTCCTCTCTTTTCTAAAGAATTTCACGCTTTTAATCTCATTCATTATGAGAAACCTGTTGCTTGTTTGTGCATTATTGCTCATGTCAATACAATTGTCAGCACAACCCGACAATTGGTATTTTTCGATCTCTATGGGTGGCTGCTTACCATCGGGATCTTTTGCAGAAACCAATCCTGCTAAAGTCAATGCCGGATTTGCGCTGAAAGGATTCGCCCTTAACCTGGATGCGACCTATCCCCTGAGTAACCATTGGGGGCTGAAAGGGATGGTCATGCTCAACAACAATACTGTCGACCGCAACGGCATGGGCACCATGATGGAAAGCCGGATGAAAAAACTGGTATCATTTACTGAAGCCGAAAGGGATAATTTGACTTTGACAGTCAATTCATGGATGTCGAACAGTTTGGTGTTCGGTCCAGTTTTCTCGATCAATTTCGACCGGTTTGCCTGGGATTTTCAGGTAATGGCCGGAATGAACGTGACTTACCTTCCTAACCAGAAATTACTCTACAAACCCTCTTCCGGAAGTTGGGAATACCTGCAGCACAACACCAACAACATTCATGTTTCATTGGATTTGCTGGCCGGTAGCGGGATTAGGTTTAAAGTAACTGACAAATTACAACTCAAAGTTGCGATGGATTACCAACACTCTAAATCCAAAAACAGCTTCGAAGAGCTTAAAACAACGAAGACGAACGGATCTTCCTCGGTCGAAATACTCAATACCGGAAGTACCGAAGTTTCCAAACAGGTGGTGATAGGGAGTGTGGGGTTTGTTTATTATTTGTAAAGGAATAGAAATTGTGTATCGTCCTGAAATTTGTTTACAGTTTTTTATTTATTCTTCTTTTTTTACTTTTAAAATGTTCTCAAAGGATACCCATGATCCTGGTCTCCGCCTCCCTGAGCTAATGCTCTAAAAGTTGGCAATGTATCTCACCGTCCAAAATCACCATCTCAATCAAATCGGAGCTGAAGGCATAAGGAAAGTATTCGTAGGATGGTATTTTCTTTGTCACAAAAACATTCGCGGCTTTCCCTTTCGTGATGGTACCATATCCTTCGCCAATGCCCATTAGGTAGGCCGAATTTATGGTGGAAGCATTGATGGCCTCCTCCGGCATCATTCCATATTTGATACAAGCAAGAGACTGCATGAATTTCATGTCGCACGAAGGCATGGACCCGGGATCGAAATCTGTGGCAAGGGCCAAAGGCAAGCCGGCATCAATCATCTCCCTGGCTGAGGATGCAGTGAGGTTGTGAAAAAAGGAAGCGCCAGGCATAACGACAGGAAAAATCCCAGCCCTGACCATCCTGTCAATTTTATCCGGTGAAATTGGCCCGTTTGCATCCAGAATATCAAGACAAACTTTAATGTTCATTTCATTGAGACGGTTCAGACCCAGTTCATCAGAGTGCAACTTTACATTCAAACCCTCCCGCATGCCAGCAAACAGCAGCATCTCTGTTTCACTCCTCGTGAGAAATTTATGATCGTAATACAGATCAAGGTTGTCGGCCAGTTCATCCTGTGCAATGGTTGGCAGGATATCCAGAATATGATTGAGGTACTTTGCAGGCGATTTGCGGAATTTTTCGTGGTAGGTATGGGAACCCAGAAAAGTTGCTTTGATAACAAGCGGAGTAGTACTTTTCAACCTTCTAATTACCTGCAACAACTTAATCTCATCTTCAGCCTCCAGACCATATCCACTTTTGATTTCGATGGCCCCTGTACCCTTTCTGACCACCTCATTAAGATGATCAATTGCCTGGATGTAGAGTTCCTCCTCAGACATCTCATGAAGTCCCACGAAAGTATCTGAAAAATTAATCCCCATTCTGAATCCGCCTGAACCACGTCTGGAAAATGCCGGTACGGTCCCGAATGGGTAGATCAGATGTGAATCCGGATCACAAAAGCTTGGAAACACCAACCTGCCTTTACAATCTATCTCCACAAGCTGATCAGAATCTTCTGCGATTGAGCCTCCAAGGCTATTCATGGAACCATAGTCTGCAATCATTTCATCACGAATCAGCAGAAAGGCATTTTTAATGGAACTAATCGTCGACATCTCCTTGCCAGCAAGGTAATGGGCGGGATTCTCCCCTGTTTGAACCAACTCCTTGATGTTGAGAAGCAGTAAGTCCATGATTGAAAATTATTGAAAATGAGCAGGTTAAAGTATTAATATGATAAAGTTAAAAAAAATATCGGAGATTCAAAATTTTTAATGAGGAAAAATGAAAAAAGACAAAAAAAAACCTGCTTGAATCAAGCAGGTCGTTTTAAATTCTTTTGTCGTGTCACTCAGGCGAAATAGCATCAGTTGGACATACTTCGGCACATGATCCGCAATCAGTGCATAGTCCGGCATCAATTTTGTAGATTTCACCTTCGCTGATCGCTTCAACAGGACATTCATCGATACAGGTACCACACGCGATGCATGCATCAGAAATTTTATAAGCCATAACTTAATTTATTGGTTTTACGGAAAATTAATTTCAAGAAACTCAATGCAAAAGTATAAAGTTTGACTGAAATAAAAATATTTTGAGAAAATTTTACCCAAGAATTATGGATGCGATTGAGTATTTAGTTTTATTCTATCTTTGATTCTGGAACAAACGTTTTGTCCATCATGGATGAACTATCGGCAGATCTGATATCCTCTTGGTAAGTCTTAAAAAATAGATATGAAATCTTCATCGCACACCCTCCTCATTTTTGGCCTTCTCCTCTTTTTGCTTTCCGGATGCAGTAAAGAAGGTACCTCACAAAACCCACAGACTGGTAATAGTTTGGTCAAAGGCGCTGACATAAGCTGGCTGCCACAGATGGAGGCTTCAGGTTATAAGTTCTACAATGACCAGGGCAATGCTGAGGAGTGCCTTAAAATACTAAAGGACCATGGAATCAACGCTATCCGGTTGAGAACTTTTGTGAACCCTTCAGATGACAAATTCAGCGGTCATTGCAGCAAGGATGAGACTGTAGCAATGGCTGCTCGGGCTAAAAATTGGGGGATGAAGGTGATGATCGACTTCCATTACAGCGACAGTTGGGCCGATCCCTCCAAACAGATTAAACCCAAAGCCTGGGAAGGTCATGACTTCCCTACCTTACTGAAAGACCTTTACGATTATACGTTTGATGTAATGACCGCATTGAAAACGGCTGGTATAACGCCCGAATGGGTTCAGGTAGGAAACGAAATACCCGGCGGTATGATCCTTCCCGAAGGAAGTACCAACAACTGGCCGCAACTGGCCCAACTCATCAACAAAGGTTATGATGCCATCAAAGCCGTTAGCCCTGAATCAAAGGTCATTCTTCACGTTGACCAGGGAAACAACAGTGGTCGTTTCAGATGGTGGTTTGATGCGGCAAAGGCAAATGGGGCCAAATTCGATGTCATCGGCTTGTCCTATTATCCTTATTGGCTTGAAGGAAAGCCGGACTACACACTTTCGATTACCGATCTTGGGGCAAACATGAATGATTTGTTTTACAGATATGGGAAAGAGGTGATGGTGGTAGAAGTGGGGGGCGAAGATGTCAGAGTCCAAAACACCTACGATATGCTGATCGCTGTTCAGAAAAAGGTAAAAGAGGTCCCCAACAGCAAAGGTTTGGGTGTATTTTATTGGGAACCGGAAGGGGCCAGAAGCTGGAGCCACTATGCCCTAAGCGCCTGGGGAGACGATGGAAAACCAACCAAAGCGATGGATGCTTTTTTGCAGCCATTCTGATTTACCCTGACCAAAATTTCAATTTATATTTGGATAATTTGCTAAAATGCCGTAACTTATGGTAATATAACACTTGTGCATTATTGCTGTAAACCGGTAAAATGAACTCCAATGAAAATTGAAAATGCAAATCTGATCCCTGACAAAATAATCATGGAAAAGATTTACCTGATAAGAGACCAGAAAGTAATGCTTGACAGGGATTTGGCCATCTTGTATGGAGTTACAACCGGCAATTTAAATAAGTCGGTCAAACGGAACATTAAACGGTTTCCTGAAGATTTCTTGTTCCAACTCAGTGAAGAAGAGTTTAAAATCTTGCTATTCCAAATTGGAATAGCAAGTTGGGGAGGCACACGAAATCGACCATATGCATTTACAGAACAGGGAGTTGCTATGCTGTCCGGCATCCTGAACAGCGACAGGGCAATTCGTGTAAATATCCAGATCATGCGCATATTTACACGTATCCGGCAAATCTTCACCGATACTTTGAGCCTGAAACTGGAAGTGGAAGAGATCAAAAAGAAACTCAAAAATCAGGACAAAAACATCGAGCTTGTTTTCAGCTATCTGGATGAGCTTATCACCAGGCAGGACAACCCACCATCCCGAAAACGGATAGGATATAAGACGAACGATTAACTGGGTACATTCACCTTTGGGCACCACTGCTCCAACCCGCATTCCCCGCACTTAGGTTTTCGGGCAATGCATACATAACGTCCGTGAAGAATCAGCCAGTGATGGGCAACGGGCAACAGCTCAGGTGGAAACAGCTTGACAAGTTGCCGTTCTGTCTCTTCCGGTGATTTGGAATTTACTGTAAGTCCAAGCCGGGCTGAAATTCTAAATACATGTGTATCTACGGCCATCGCCGGTTTATTGAAAACGACAGAGAGTATCACGTTTGCGGTCTTTCTTCCAACTCCCGGCAGTTTGATCAACTCCTCCATCTCCTCCGGTACAGTACCCTGAAAGTCAGAAATCAGCATTCGGGCCATCCCAACCAGGTTTTTGGCTTTGTTATTGGGATAGGAACAGGAGCGTATATATTCAAATACCTCGTCCGGCTCAACTTCGGCCATCTTTTCGGGAGTCGGGAAACGTTCGAAAAGATCGGGAGTGATCTGGTTTACCCGTTTGTCTGTGCACTGGGCCGAGAGGATGGTGGAAACCAACAACTGGTATGGGTTCGAATAATGCAATTCGGTCACGGCTAACGGCATATTTTCCTGAAACCAGGCTGTTATCTTCTCGCAAATCTCTATTGGTCGCATTTTTCATGTTTTATTCTCCGAAATTAAACATTTTTAAATCGATACAAGTTTCTGTCATACTATAGAGCTTGAGCCATGACAGGCAATTGGTATGATATTTACTTGAAGTTATCTGCCAAAAGCCAAAACTAATTGCATTGCTATTACCTTTGCCGCAGATAACAAAAGTTTATGATCCCATATCTTCAACTCGACAACCTTACCAAAAGCTGGGGTGACCTTCCGCTTTTCAAAAATATATCCTTCACCATCAGCCAGGGTGATAAGGTAGCCCTGATCGCCAAAAACGGCGCCGGCAAAACCACCTTGATGAACATCTTGTTCGGCGGTGACATCGCAGACAGCGGGAAAGTCATTTTCAACAACGACATTCGCATCGGGTACATGCGCCAGTTACCTGAACTGAATCCTGATGAAACCATTCTGGAGGCCGCATTCAGCTCCTCCGGTGAAACCATTACCGCCGTTCGGGAATATGAGAGTGCTCTTGAAAGCCATGACTCAAAGGCCATCGATAAGGCAATGGATAAGATCAACCGTTTGAACTGCTGGGATTTCGAACTTAAGATCAAGCAGATTCTCACGGAACTCAACATCCACGACCTGCAACAGCCCATCCGCGAACTCTCAGGTGGTCAGAAAAAACGTGTTGCCCTGGCCCATGTAATGATTGACGAACCCGATTTTCTTATTTTGGACGAACCCACCAACCACCTCGATCTGGAAATGATAGAATGGCTGGAACGCACCCTCGAAAAATCAAAATGCACGTTACTGATGGTCACCCATGACCGCTATTTTCTCGATAGGGTCTGTAACGAGATCATCGAACTGGACGATCAGTCGCTTTTCAGGTACAAGGGCAACTACTCCTATTACGTTGAAAAACGAGAGGAACGAATTCAGAATCTCACCCTTGAAATAGACCGTGCCAAAAATCTCTTTCGGACAGAGCTCGACTGGCTCCGCAGAATGCCCCAGGCACGTTCGCACAAATCAAAATACCGGACCGAAAATGCCTATATACTTAAAGAAAAGGCGTCGAAACGGTTGGATGAAAAAAAACTCGAACTGGCCATCAATTCGCAAAGACTTGGCGGCAAAATCATCAATCTCGATCAACTCTCCAAGTCATTTGGCGATCTCACCATACTGAAAGATTTCAGCTACAAGTTTGCGAGGCACGAAAAAATAGGCATCGTTGGGAAAAACGGATCCGGGAAAAGCACTTTCCTAAATCTGCTTACAGGTCTTTGTCAACCCGATAGCGGCAAAATGGATGTGGGAGAGACCGTCAGTTACGGCTATTTCCGGCAGGACGGCATCCAGTTTTCACCTGAAAACCGGGTTATCGACATCATTAAGGAGATCGCCGAGGTAGTCGAAATGGGAGATGGTTCAAAACTTAGCGCCTCACAGTTTCTTACCTACTTTCTCTTCCCTCCCGATACCCAGTATTCGCTGGTTGCCAAACTGAGCGGCGGAGAAAAAAGACGATTGTACCTGTGCACCATTCTGATGCGCAATCCCAATTTTCTTATTTTGGATGAGCCTACCAACGATCTGGATATCATGACCCTGAATGTACTGGAGGATTACCTGAAATCCTTTTCCGGTTGTACCATCGTCGTCTCCCACGACCGTTTCTTCATGGATAAAATTGTGGATCATCTATTTGTTTTCGAAGGGGACGGAGTCATCAAAGACTTCCCGGGCAATTACACGGAATACCGTAATTGGGTAGAAGACCGGGCTAAAGCAGAACAAAGCAGCGTAAAGGTTGATAAACCAGTTAGGGAGAAAACGGCGCCTGAAAAGAAAAAACTGAGTTTCAAGGAGAGAAAGGAACTTGATGACCTGGAGAAAGAGATCAGTCATCTTGAAAAAGAGAAGAAATTACTGGAGGATGAACTCAACTCAGGCACGCTGGCCTCCGATGCGCTTCATAAAAAATCAATGAGATACAGCGAGATTTCTTCCCTGCTGGAGGAGAAAGAGTTCAGATGGCTGGAGTTGGCTGATTAATAAGTGACTAAAGTGACTAAAGTGAACTAAAGTTAATAAAGTTAATAAAGTTGGGGACTCCTAACATATATTCATTGTGGCGAAGTACTTTAGTCACTCTAGTTCACTTTAGTCACTTTAAGCACTTATTGAAAGCAAATACTTTTTAAACTCCCCAAACTCCACTCCCATATCAACCGTCTTCTTTTCGCCTTTCATAAATTCCTGAAGCCGTTCGGGCATTGGAACATTGCCTTTACCAACGATCTCCTCAACAGTTTCGGTAAATTTGGCAGGATGCGCAGTTTCAAGAAAAATGCCGGCTTCGTCCGGTTGAAGTTGTTCTTTTAAGGCTCGGTAAGCTACAGCCCCGTGTGGATCACAGAGGTATCCGGTATGTTTGAAGCAGGTTGCCAAACTCTCTTTGATCTGGTCGTCTGTGTAGGTAGTCCCGCTCATCACACCACTTATCCAGGTATGGTCATGTCCGAAAAGATCCAATATCCGGGCAAAATTGCTTGGATCTCCGACATCCATGGCATTGGCAATGGTCGGAACGGATGGCTTAGTTTTGTAAATCCCTGTATGCAGATAATTGTATACCACATCGTTGCTGTTATTCGCGGCGATAAATCGTGAAATTGGCAGTCCCATCCTTTTGGCAATCAGTCCGGCAGTAAGGTTTCCGAAATTTCCGCTTGGGACAGAGAAGACTATTTTTTTGTGCCTCTCCTTCAATTGCGCCACAGCATTAAAGTAGTAAAATGCCTGAGGCAGAAATCGGGCAACATTGATGGAATTGGCCGAGGTAAGCACCATTTTTTGTTGCAGTTCCTCGTCCATGAAAGCCGACTTCACCAACGCCTGGCAATCGTCGAAAGATCCATCCACCTCAAGGGCTGTTATATTCTGACCCAATGTCACAAATTGTTTTTCCTGTATCTCACTCACCTTTCCCTTTGGATAGAGCACATGTACCCTGATCCCTTCAATACCAAGAAAGCCGTTGGCTACGGCGCTGCCAGTATCTCCGGAGGTAGCAACCAGCACATGTACTGTCTGCTTCTCTTCGGAAAGGAAATAGGCAAGCATTCTTGCCATAAAACGAGCCCCGACATCCTTGAAAGCCAGTGTCGGGCCATGGAACAGCTCGAGGGAGTAAATATCCTGTTCTACCGGTACCAGAGGCGTCTCAAAAGTGAGCGTTTCGTACACGATCTCTTTCAGCTTTTCAGCGGGAATATCCTCGCCAAAAAATCTGGTCGCTACCCGATAGGCCATCTCCTGAAATGTCAGGTTTCCCATCTGAGCGAAAAATACGGGATCCAGTTCGCTGATGGTTTCAGGCATATACAACCCGCGATCCGGTGCGAGGCCTTTGGTAACCGCAGTCCGGAGATCAACTTCCGGCGAAAGCCTGTTGGTACTGTAGTATTTCATTACAAATGTTCATTTAGAAGGATAAAGGATAAAGTTAAAAGGATAAAGTTAAAAGGATAAAGTTAAAAGGATAAAGTAAAGAACGCTCGAATCTTGATTATCTTAAACTCATATCTCATAACTCATATCTCATAACTTTCACCTTCAATATAATTAGTTCAATCTTTTAGCAGGGCTTCCATAAACTCCTTACCACTAAGTATGCCGTAGCTTCCAAGCTTGGCCGCCGCCTCGTCGTACCGATCAACCGCATCCGGTTCAGTTCCGGGACGATAGATGGTGAATGGAACCGTATCCCGGGTGTGCGTCCGAAGTTTCCAAGGGGTTGGATGATCAGGCAACATGGCAATGGTCACAGGCTCTTCCATTTTTGAGCACGCATCCATTAGCTGTTTGAGGATACGGTGATCGAGGTATTCAATACAACGAAGTTTTAACTCGTAATCGCCTTCGTGACCAGCCTCATCGCTCGCCTCTACGTGCAGGTAAACAAAATCGTGGTCCTCAAGCGCTTTGATCGCCGCTACTGCCTTTCCTTCATAATTTGTAGTATAAAGACCGGTAGCCCCTTCGACTTTGATCACATCGAGTCCGGCATAGACACCGATGCCCTGGATCAGGTCAACTGCAGAGATTACTGCACCTCGTTGTATGCCAAAGAGCTCCTTCAAACTTTTCATGGCAGGTTTATATCCTTGCGACCATGGCCAGATAGAGTTGGCAGGATCTTTTCCCACCGACTTCCTGGTAAGATTGACAGGGTGATTCTCCAGCAACTCATTGGAACGACTAATCAACTCATTCAAAAGCTTAGCAGTTTCCCGGCCTGAACCATCGGCAGCTTTTGGCAGTAATGGATGATATTTTTTTCCTGGGACATCATGCGGTGGGGTACAAATTACATTCTTGTTGCCGCCTTTGATGACGAGCAGGTGGCGGTATGAGACACCAGTATAGAAACGAATTTGGTCATTCCCCAGATGTTCATTTAAATATTGAATCAATATATCAGCCTCTTCCGTGGAAATGTGTCCTGCCGAGTGGTTCCGGATGATGTCTCCTGTGAGGGTTACCAGATTGCACCGCATCGCCAGATCGCCATCCCGAAGCTCAACGCCAATGCTGGCAGC
>JBBIUJ010000017.1:0-24264 GCA_037440345.1 Prolixibacter sp. | reverse complement strand
GGGAGGCATATGCCAAAGCCTCTGATCTTTGTGGCAGGTCTGAAAAATGTGCGTTTGATATGGAGCAGAAGTGTCGGGAATGGCAATTGTCGGCAGAAGAGAGTTCGAAATTGATAGACAGTTTGGTGAAGGATAAATTCATTGATCACAGGCGTTATGCCACCAGTTTTGTCAACGACAAGTTCAGTTTCAACAAATGGGGCAAGATCAAATTGACCTATGCGTTGCGGCAGAAGCGGATTGAGGACAAATATGTCTTGGAAGCATTGTCGAATCTGCCGGAGGATTCCTACCACAAAATATTGCTCGACCTGCTTTCCGCGAAAGCGAAAAGCATCAGGCAAACCGACAGTTATACCCGAAGGGGAAAGTTGCTGGCTTTTGCCCAAAGCAGAGGGTTTGAAAGTGATGAAGCTATACGGATAATTGAACAAATGGGAAAATGAGAAAATGAGAAGATGAGAAGATGAGAGGGTGGGAAGGTGAGAGTGTGAGCGTTGAGAGCGGAGTGTCTAGTCCTGAAATAAGCTTTCAACAAAGTAAACTTATTTATTTCAGGAGTAGACACATCTTCTCACCCTCCCATCTTCCCACCTTCCCACCCTCCCATTTTCCCATTAAATTTCCCTATCTTTGTCGGCAGTAAAATTTTAACCGCAACAGCAATGATTTTGAAGGAGCAACTCAAAGAGCTAGTTGAGCGCCGGGATGCGCTGAGGAGGTATCTTTGACATCGATAGCAAACTAATCCGTGTAGAAGAGGAGGAACTAAAAACCCAGGATCCGGATTTCTGGAGCAATCCCAAAGAGGCAGAAGCCCACATGCGCCTGATACGAACCATCAAACAGTGGACCGATAGTTTTAAAGTTGTGGATAACCTGGTGGAAGAGTTGCAGGTTATTTTCGAATTCAGCGAAGCAGGTGAAGCCACTGAAGAGGAAGTGGAGCTGCATTTTGCCGAGGCCCATACAGCCGTAGAAGATCTGGAAACCAGGAATATGCTCAGACGTGAAGAGGATCGCCTGGGCGCCGTTCTGAAAATCAATGCCGGGGCAGGAGGAACAGAATCAAACGATTGGGCCGATATGCTGATGCGAATGTACCTGCGCTGGGCCGAAAAGCACAAATATACCGTAAGGGAAGCCAGTTTCGTGGCAGGTGAGGATGCCGGTGTTAAAAGCGTGACACTTGAAATAGAGGGCGATTTCGCCTACGGTTATCTCAAGAGTGAAAACGGAGTGCACCGCCTGGTTCGTATCTCTCCCTTCAATGCGCAGGGGAAAAGGCAGACCTCTTTCACCTCAGTTTTTGTTTCACCGCTGGTGGATGATACCATCGAGATTGAGGTAAATCCAGGGGATATCTCCTGGGATACTTTCCGTTCGGGTGGGGCTGGCGGACAGAATGTCAACAAAGTAGAGACCGGCGTGCGGCTGAAACATGCCCCTTCCGGTATCATCATCGAGAATACAGAGTCACGCTCGCAGTTGCAGAACAAGGAGAACGCCATCCGGTTGCTGAAATCTCAGTTGTATGCCCAGGAGCTTCAGCGACGTATGGAGGCTCAAACCAAACTAGAAGCTACCAAAATGAAGATCGAGTGGGGCTCACAAATTCGTTCGTATGTGATGCAGCCTTACAAACTGGTGAAAGACAACCGGACCGACTTCGAGACATCCAATGTGCAAGCTGTGATGGACGGAGATATTGATGGATTTATCAAGGCTTTCTTGATGGAATTTTCAGAAAGTCAAAAGGAATAAAAATATTAAACAGAAAACCCGCTTCGGCGGGTTTTCTGTTTAATATTTTTAGATAGATTTGTATTTGTTCAATCGATTGCACTGAAATCTTCCCACTAACAATTAATATGCAACTTATGGAAAACAACAACCAGGATTCCCGCAGGGATTTTATCAAAAAATCTGCAGCAGCTACTGCACTGCTGACTATTCCATCGATTATTCCATCCAAGGTTTTTGGCGCCAACGACCGGGTCAATGCAGCCGTTTTGGGAGTGAACGGGCGAGGCAAGAACCACATCGAAGGACTAATGGAGCAGCCAAATGTTCAAATCACAACTTTTGTCGATCCCGACCTCGTAGTAGGCAACCAACGTGCCAAAGAATTTGAGACCAAATACGGGAAGTCGGTGAAGGTTGTTCAGGATATGCGCAAGGCATTCGATGACAAAGATATTGATGTTGTTACCGTTGCCACACCTAACCACTGGCATACCCTTGCCACCATCTGGGCATGTCAGGCAGGAAAAGATGTTTACGTAGAGAAACCAGGATCCCACAATATCTGGGAAGGAAGGAAAATGGTGGAAGCTGCCCACAAATACAATCGTGTTGTCCAACATGGCGTTCAACTTCGTAGCTCTGTTGCTATCAATGAAGCCATCAAGCTTCTGCGTGATGGTTACATCGGCAATGTTTACATGGCCAGGGGATTGGTGTTCAGGAATAGGCCGGATATTGGGAACAAACCCAATGAACCGGTACCGGAAGGTTTGGATTACGACATCTGGACGGGGCCTGCTCCAAAACGTCCTTTTACCAGGAATATTGTGCACTACAACTGGCACTGGCATTGGGATTATGGCAATGGTGATGTTGGAAATCAGGGAATTCACGAAACAGACCTCTGCATGTGGGGATTGAACGTGGGTTTGCCCAACAAAATTACAGCCATGGGCGGAAAATTTCTTTTCAACGATTGCAAAGAGACCCCCGAAGTGCTGTCGTCCGTCTACCACTATCCGGATGAGAAGAAGATCATCCAGTTTGAGGTGCGTCCCTGGTATACCAATGCAGAGGATGGATCATCGGTAGGTAATATCTTTTATGGAGATAAGGGATACATGGTGATCAAAGGATACGATACTTACGAAACCTTCCTTGGAAACAGAAAAGAGCCCGGAAAGAAAGGCAAGGAGGGTGGTGACCACTTCAAAAATTTCATTGAAGCCGTAAGAGCACATGATCCGAAGATGGTGAATGCCCCTGTTGAGAGTGCACACCTCTCATCTGCCCTGGCACACCTTGGAAACATCGCGTACCGTACTGGTAGGGTACTTACCTTTGATCCTAAAACAGAAAAATTTGTCAACGACCCGGAAGCCGATAAATACCTGAGCCGTAATTACAGGGCGCCGTTTATCGTTCCTGATAAGGTGTAGTATTCCTAAAAACCTTCGAGGTTTTCAAAACCTCGAAGGTTTAAGGCAAAGGGAGTTCTTGAGACTCCCTTTTTTTGTTCGTTATGATAGCTTAAGCTAGGTTTATTTTTGTTGTAACATATTACATTAATGTTTTTTATATATTTGATGTTAGGTAATTTATAAGTATGAGACATTATGGATATCCAATATGGACCCGAAGCAGCAGAGCGTATAAAATCCTTGGAAAGTCAGGTTTCCAGGCTGCAGGAGAAAAACTATTTCCTTGAAAACGAACTGAAAGCGGTCGATGAAGAGCGGTCCAAGTACCAAATGATTGCAGATTTTGCGCAAGACTGGGAGTTGTGGATCGATCCGAAAGCAAATTTTGTCTGGATCTCACCTTCCAGTAACGATCTGACCGGCTACACGCCGGACGAATATTTCAGGAATCCCGGTTTGTTCTATGAGCTTATTTACAAGGGAGATGAGCAGAAGGTTCGCCATTGTATCCACGATTCCATTAGCTTTATGCAGATTGGTCAGTCTGTCGAGTTCAGGCTACTCACAAAAACCAAGCAACTCCGCTGGTGTGAAATGAACAGCAAAGCCGTGTTCGACAAGAGAGGGCTCTACCTTGGGCAGCGTTGCTCGGTAAGGGATATCACCCGGTTAAAGAGCGCCCTTGGCCATATCCGTGAGATAACCGACACGCATATGCTTGAGATGAAGGCCAAGCAGCGGTACAGGGACGAAATGGCAGGAAAGGACAGGGAGTTGGTCTCCTCCCTGATCATGATTGCCCAGAAAAATGAGCTGGTCTCTTATATACGAAAGAACCTCTCTGTCATCAGGACCACATTACCGGTACCGATGCAGCAAAAAGTGGCGGTCATGCTGGAGAAAATTGAGGGGCATCAGCGGATGCAACTGTTTAATTGGGAGGATTTTAAATTTCATTTCGAGAAGGTTCACCAGGGCTTCTTCAGCAGGTTGAAGGAGCGTTTTCCAAAGCTAACCATCAAGGACCAAAGGTTGTGCGCCTATCTGCACCTTGGTTTATCGACCAAAGAGCTGGCAGGCATACTCAATATTACTGCAGAAAGTGCTGAAATTGGCAGAATCCGGCTACGAAAAAAACTTGGATTGACCCGAAATCAAAATCTAAATACCTTCTTCCAGGAAATATAATGATAAGAAAAGTAAATTGATTAATTATTAGATAGGATATAAATAGCTTATTATAAATTTAATATATTTATTTGTTATGGTTATGATATTTTTGTTAGGTTATTATTCAATTCTATCTTCCCTACATGTAAACAAATCCGCTTTCTTTGCCGGATAACTCTAAACTTATTTTAATGAGTGGATCTGCTTACCGTAAACTGACCGATGAAGAGATTGGTCAGCTAATTGTTCAGGGTTGTTATTGCGAAGACTGGAACCTGATTGAGGTAGTTCCCAACTTTCTTCCCGACAATGTTAGGTTTACAAAGTTCTCTGGCCTTAATAAACTTGGAAGATTTGACGAGGAAATTACCCTCTTTGGCGGTGTCAGGATGAAAACCGGCATCACTCATGCGCACATCCACAACTGTGAGATTGACGACAACGCCTTGATCAGTAGCGTAAAGAGCTACATTGCCAACTATGCCATCGGCAAGCATGTTATCATTCACAACCTGAATCAGCTGGCCGTTGAGGGGACAACCTCCTTTGGGAATGGCATCAGGGTTAAGGTCATCAACGAATCGGGCGGTCGCGAAATACCTATTTATGACCATCTCTCGGCCCATATTGCTTACATCCTGGCGCTCTATCGTCATCGGATGAGCGCAGTCAATGAGATTGAGCGCTTGATTGCAAACTATGTGGATTTTATCTCCTCTTCAGTTGGAACAGTCTGCGATGGTGTTCGGATGATTAACTGCGGAACGCTTCGGAATGTTAAAATCGGACCCGGCGCCGTACTTGAGGGGGTTTCAAAACTTGACAACGGAAGCATCAACAGTACTGTGGCCGATCCGGTAACCTTTGGACAGGGAGTTATCCTGGAGAATTTTATCGTCTGCTCAGGAACCAAAATTACCGATACAACGCTGGTATCCAACTCATTTATCGGACAGGGATGTATCCTGGATAAGCACTATTCGGCAGTAGAATCTGTTTTTTTTGCCAACTGTCAGGGACTTCACGGTGAGGCCTGTTCGATTTTTGCCGGACCCTATACCGTGTCGCATCACAAATCTTCACTATTGATTGCCGGGCTCTTCTCCTTTATGAACGCGGGGAGCGGATCGAACCAGAGTAACCACCTGTACAAGCTGGGTCCCATTCACCAAGGTGTCGTCGAAAGGGGTGCGAAAACCACCAGCGATTCCTACATTTTATGGCCTTCCCGGATAGGAGCTTTCTCCCTGGTTCTGGGGCGCCACTACCGCCATTCCGATACCACCGATTTTCCTTTTTCCTACCTGATCGAGGAGAAGGATGAAAGCCGGCTCATCCCCGGCATTAACCTGCAGAGTATCGGTACCATCCGCGACTCGCAGAAATGGCCAAAACGCGACAGGCGGAAAGATACCAACCTTCTCGACTCAATTAATTTCAATCTGCTAAGTCCTTATACCATTCAGAAGATGATCAATGGCCGGGCGATACTGCTGGAGTTGTTAAAGGCCTCCGGCGAAACGGCACCTCATTATACCTACAATGGGATGATCATCAAAAATAGCGCTCTTCAAAGGGGGATTGAGTTGTATGAGAAGGCTATTTGGAAATTCCTTGGGAACTCACTTCTTTCCAGGATACAACGGGTGGATGTCAATTCGACTGAAGAGATCAGGGATGCTTTGAAGAAAGATACACCGCTTGGAAGCAAGTCGAGGTGGCTGGATCTTTCGGGCTTGATCTGCCCTTCGGATGCCATCGATCAGTTGTTGGATTCGATTGAAAACAAAAGAGTTAATTCGCTCGAAGAGGTAAACGCAGCCATCCGGTCAATCCATAAGAATTATTATACCTACGAATGGTCGTGGGCTGTTGATGTTTTTCATCAATTTTATAAAACCCCGATTGACGAATTTTTACCTGCAGATGTGATCGAAGTAACCAGGAGATGGCTGAAGGCAGTTTTGGAGATCGACCAACTGCTTTACAATGACGCTAAAAAGGAGTTTTCCCTGATCAAACAAACAGGTTTTGGGATCGACGGCGACAAGTTGGTCAGACAACTGGATTTCGATGAAGTAAGGGGAGAATTTGAAACTCACGCCGAAGTTAGTTCGATCAGGGACCACATGGCCAAAAAAGAGGCATTGGGGCATGAAGTAATCGCGAAAATGGAAAAAATACTTTTGCTCCAGACCATCCAAAATTAAATTCTATGTGCGGAATAGTTGGTTATGTGGGCGAAAGCCAGGCCTTCCCATTTTTGATCCAGGGCCTTAAACGACTCGAATACCGTGGCTACGACTCTGCCGGTCTGGCCATTTCAGGAATTGAACTGCAGGTTCACAAATGCAAAGGTAGGGTAGCCGACCTTGAAAGCTATGTCCAATCCAAAGATGTTAACGGGACAGTTGGTATCGCTCATACCCGTTGGGCTACCCATGGGGAGCCAAACGACCGGAATGCCCATCCGCACCGCTCGATGAAGGGGAAATTTGCCCTGGTCCACAATGGGATCATTGAAAATTATGCCGAATTGAAAATCGACCTTACCAGGAATGGATTTGAATTTCAGTCAGATACTGATACGGAAGTACTGGTAAACTTGATCGAGTTCTTTTACCTCAACGGGGAATTGATAGAGGCCGAGACGGCGATCCGGCTTGCGTTGTCGAAGGTAGTGGGCGCCTTTGGTATCGCGGTGATGTGCACAGATGAAAGGGAGCAACTGATCGTAGCGCGTAGGGGAAGTCCGTTGGTGGTTGGGATCGGAGCCGGTGAATATTTTGTTGCATCCGATGCGACGCCGGTTATCGGCTATACCAACAATGTTATTTATTTGAATGACAACGATCTGGCGATTATTTCCCGGAATAGCTTGACCATCAAAACGCTTGAGGACAAACCAGCCACATTTAAAATCTCCCGGGTTGACCGGACGATAGGTGAGATCGAAAAGGGAGATTTTGCCCATTTTATGCTCAAGGAGATTTTCGAACAACCCAAAACCATTGAGGATACCTTCAGAGGCCGTCTCGCAACCGACCGTAACTCCATTGTGTTGGGCGGATTGCTGGATATTTTCCCCAATATTGTCAAGGCCAAACGAATTATTTTGATTGGGTGCGGCACTTCATGGCATGCGGCTCTTGTCGGGGAGTACCTGATCGAAACCTATGCCCGGGTTCCTGTAGAGGTCGAATATGCTTCTGAATTCCGGTATCGGAATCCGATTTTATCGGCCGATGATGTAGTGATTGCCATCAGCCAGAGTGGTGAGACCTCGGATACCCTGGTCGCGTTGCGGATGGCAAAAGAGCGGGGCGCAACCATCCTCGGTGTTTGCAATGTGGTTGGCTCATCCATCGCCAGAGAAACAGATGCCGGTGTTTACACCCATGCCGGAATAGAAATTGGCGTTGCCTCCACCAAGGCATTTACGGCGCAGGTAACTGTCATTACCCTTTTTGCACTCAAACTGGCCTTTGCCAAGGGAGAGATATCTTCTGCTTTTTACTCTGAAATTATTCAGGAACTGGCCGAAATACCTTCCAAAATTACCACCATCCTGGCTGGTCACAAAAGGATCGGGGAGATTGCGGCGAAATACAAGGATGCATCCAATGCACTATATCTGGGAAGGGGAGTCCTTTTCCCGGTTGCCCTGGAGGGCGCACTCAAACTAAAGGAGATCTCCTACATGCATGCTGAAGGATATGCGGCAGGGGAGATGAAGCATGGTCCGATCGCCCTGGTCGATGATAATCTTCCGGTCGTTGTTGTCTCCCCCAAAGATCATTATTACGAAAAAATTGTCAGCAACATTCAGGAGGTGAAGGCTAGAAAAGGGAACATCATCGCGGTAGTAACCCAGGGGGATCTGGTATTGAAAGAGATGGTCAACGATGTGTTCGAAATCCCCGAATCCCATCCGGCGGTTACTCCATTGCTTGCCATCATTCCTTTGCAGCTTTTTGCATATTACATTGCTGTTTTGAGGGGTTGTGACGTGGACCAGCCAAGAAATCTGGCGAAATCGGTGACGGTGGAATAGTCCAGGAAGGGTTCACTTTGGTCGAGTGGTTTACGTCCTGATTTAGTGGGTTTAATGACCACTTGACTACGACCTCCCTTCTGTCGGTTTTCGTCTCCAATATACCCTTTCGCATATAATTTCCCCCGAAAAGAGAGAACACGACCACTGAATTTCAAGAAAAAGTACCCTTTCACGAGAAGGGATAATGGAATGTTGGGAAACTCACCAAAATGATTGTTCCGTACGGCAATTAAAAAATAAATTATATTCGTATGGAATTAGGAAAATTGTATTATAAAAGGGATGCAAAAAATCTTCTTATTTATATCCTTGGCAGTACTATCCATTTCGTTGCGTGGAGAACGAAATCTTCATTCATGCAGCCAAGGTGAGATTGAATATGCGAAACAAAATTCAAAAGTAGCAGGAGGCAAAAAAGATCCTGCCTTTTGGAATAAAATGGCCGAAGGTATGAGCCGGGCGCTGATCACCCATTTCTGGGGAGCAAATTTTGCGGGATATCCCGACAGATATTATTTCAATTACGGTAGCGATCTGTCAAACATGGCTACAAATCATTACTGGCCTCAGGCACATGCCATAGATGTGGTCGTCGATGCTTACCTGCGCACCTCGGACCATTACTATCTTGACTTCTATCCATTGTGGTGGGTGGGCGCTCCCAAATTTAATTTTTCCGGCAGACCGGATGATCGCTGGTGGAATGTATTTGTAGATGACATGGAGTGGATTGTTCTTGCGCAACTACGTATGTTTGAAACCACCAAAAATGAGGCCTATTTTGCCAAAGCAAGGCAGATGTACAACGATTGGATCTGGCCGACCTGGGGACCGGAAGATGAAGCTCCCTGGCATGGAGGCATAACCTGGAAAACAGATATCAAAAAGTCGAAGAATGCCTGTTCAAACGGACCTGCGGCCATAATTGCCGCCAGGATGTATTCAATGTTTGATCAGGTGTCAGATCATGGGAAGAAGCCAAAACAAGCCTATCTGGATGAAGCGGTTAAAATTTATGGGTGGTTAAGGGATCATCTGTACGACCCGGCCGAGGGGAAAGTATGCGACAACATTAATGCCTCCGGTAATATAAGCCGGGCTGTCTATACCTACAACCAGGGAACATTTATTGGCGCCGCCCACGAACTTTACAAGATTACCGGTATAAAGCAATACCTGGACGATGCAGTGAAAGCCGCAGATTATGTGATTGAAAAGATGTCAAACAATGAGGGAGTGCTGAGCAATGCCACCTCGGGAGATGGAGGCTTGTTTCACGGAATATTTTTTCGCTATTTTGTCAAACTAATCAACGAACCCGATCTGGAAATAGCTATCCGTGGAAAGTACCACCGTTACATAACCAACTGTGCCACCACAATGGCCGATCAGGGAGTGAACCACGAAACAATGCTTTATGGTGGAAATTGGCACAAGACGCCGGTACAGGGCGAAGCAGTGTCGCTTACACCGCAATTATCCGGATGCATGCTTATGGAGGCCATGTGCGTACTCAAACCATTGCCATAATGCATACACATCAGTAAAGTCTGCATTTTACGGTTATAAAAGCAAATTAAGAGACTGTTTAAATTTTATAAATCAATATACCGGAGGCATAATATGTGGGTAGAAACCAGATGATTGAAGGTCCATTCGCCCTACCGGGATAAAAAATGTAAATTTAAACAGTCCCTAAGTATTCTGTACAATTGAATGACGTAATAATTGTTTTGTAAGGACTTAATAATCAATGATTAACCAAATTATAAATTATTTAATAGTAAATACTTTTATTCCCATGAGAACATCTTTAGTGATACTGTTATTTTTTGTGTTTAGCTATCAGTCAGTTGCACAGTCGGATGCATTGATTGCCATTCAAACAAAAAACAATGAACTGGTCTACACGATCGACAAAAATCAAAAAGTGCTTCAGCTATATTTGGGTGAAAAGCTCAAAAGTAACCTGGAATTAACCAATGGAAGGAATCCCCGGCACGAAATGTACATTCCGTTTGGGACGAGTGATCTTTTCGAATCGGCTATCAGGACTACCCACAATGACGGAAATCCTTCGATTGAACTGAAATATGCAAAGCATGAGGTGAACAAGTTGGACGATAATGTAACTGAAACCATTATCTATCTGAAAGATATGCAGTATCCTTTTGAAGTTAAAATGCATTTCAAAGCCTATTTCAGGGAGGATGTCATTGAGCAGTGGACCGACATCGTTCACCAGGAGAAGGAGCCAATCACGCTCTTTATCTTCGCTTCTAGTATGTTGCATTTGGATGCCAGGTCTTACTGGCTTACCCAATTTCATGGGGATTGGGCCAAAGAGATGCGCATGGAGGAGAGTGAGCTGACATCGGGTGTCAAGGTAATTGACAGCAAATTGGGCACTCGTGCCAATCTGCATCAGACTCCCTTTTTTATGCTGGCACTGAATAAACAGGCGGATGAAAACAGCGGTGAAGTGTTGGCAGGAACCCTGGCCTGGACAGGAAATTTTAAGTTCAGTTTCGAATTGGACAACAACAACTCTTTGCGTGTGATATCTGGAATCAATCCCTACGCTTCCGAATACCGGCTCATTCCTGGTAAGACATTTACAACCCCCTCTTTCGTATTTACCTACAGCAAGGCGGGCAAGGAATTGACCAGTCAGAACCTGCAGCGCTGGTCGCGAAAATACTCATTGCTCGATGGTGATCAACCCCGCATGACACTGCTCAACAATTGGGAGACCACCTTCTTCGATTTTAATGAAGAGAAATTGAAGGGGATGATCAGTGATACCAAAAAACTAGGAGTTGATCTTTTCTTGCTGGATGATGGCTGGTTTGCCAATAAATACCCGCGTAACAACGACAGATCTTCCCTTGGCGATTGGGAGCCCAATAAAACCAAGCTCCCCAACGGGATTGGCGTTTTGGTTAAAGAGGCTGAAAAGCAAGGTGTGAAATTTGGTATTTGGATTGAACCCGAAATGGTTAATCCCAAGAGTGAGTTATATGAAAAGCATCCGGATTGGATCATCAGATTGCCCAACCGACCTGAAGACTATTCCCGCAATCAGTTGGTTCTTGACTTGCCAAACCCTAAGGTCCAGGATTTCGTCTTCGGCGTACTTGACAATTTGATGATCGAGAATCCGGGAATTGCCTACATCAAATGGGATTGTAACCGTCCGATGTCAAGTTCCTATTCTCCTTATTTAAAGGACAATCAATCGGCCATTTATATAGATTATGTCCAAGCCTGGTACAATATATTGGATCGCGTCAGGGCCAAATATCCGCACTTGCCCATCATGCTGTGCTCTGGTGGGGGCGGCAGAATTGACTACCATGGATTAAAATATTTCACCGAATTCTGGGCCAGCGATAACACTGATCCTTTCGAAAGGGTATTTATCCAATGGGGTTATTCGTATTATATGCCTGCCATTGCAACTTGTAACCACATCACCTCGTGGGGAAAGCAATCGATCAAATTTAGAACAGATGTAGCCATGATGGGAAAGATGGGTTATGACATTCAGTTAGCACATCTCAACGAGAAGGAGTTGAAATTTAGTCAGGATGCGGTTGTTAACTATAGAAAAATCAGTGATATAATTTGGTATGGTAATATGTACCGTCTGGCTTCTCCCTACGAGGGCAACAGGGCTGTGCTTCTATTTTCCAATGAGTCCAAAACCAGGGCTGTCTTGTTCAGTTATAACCTGAATACCCGATACCGGGAGGCCTTTAATGTGGTTAAATTGCGCGGATTGGACGAAACAAAAAACTACAAAATTGAGGAGATCAACCTGTTTCCGGATACCAAATCAAGGTTTCAGTTTCAGGGTAAAACTTTTAGCGGGGATTACCTGATGAAGGTTGGGTTAAGTGTCTCGTCTGATCAGCCTCTGACCAGTTCGGTGATTGTACTGAAGCAGGAATAGGACATTATTTCAGCATTGGTTCTATATTGTGAATTTTCGCTTTATTTTTATTTGAAAACAGCTAAAATTTGTGTAAATTTATAGTTGTAAACTACTTGGGTATGAGTAGGAATATTCGAAATATTGTAGAAGCGATTTTGGCATCCGCTGATGTAAAGATAGACGGGGTGAATGCCTGGGATATTCGTGTTCACAACGATGACTTTTTCAAACGGGCCATTACAGTAGGTGAATTGGGTGTAGGTGAATCTTATATGGCCGGCTGGTGGGATGCTGAAAGGGTTGACGAAACAATCTTCAGAATATTAAGATCACGTCTGGACGAGAAAGTCCGAAAAAAAATTGTATTGGTATTAAAGCTGTTCTTCTTTAGACTTTTCAACCTTCAATCAAAGAGCAGGGCATTTATAATTGGAGAGAGGCACTACGACCTGGGGAATGATCTTTTTCAGTTCATGCTCGACAAGCGCATGAATTATAGCTGTGGTTATTGGAAAGATGCCTCTGGTTTGGATGAAGCCCAGGAGAACAAGCTTGACCTGATTTGCCGTAAACTTTATTTAGAACCTGGTATGAGGGTACTGGATATAGGATGTGGCTGGGGCGCATTTGGGAAATATGCCGCTGAAAAATATAAGGTTGAAGTGGTTGGCATCACTGTCTCCAAAGAACAGGTCGAAATGGGCTCAAGACTATGTGAAGGACTTCCTGTTGAATTTCTCCTGATGGACTATCGTGATGTGAAAGGTTATTTTGATAGAATGGTAAGCGTTGGAATGATTGAACATGTTGGTTATAAGAATTATAGAAAATTTTTCGAAGTTGCTGGAAGCCGTTTGAAAGAAAATGGGTTATTTCTTCTTCATACCATTGGTAACAATATTTCTTTACGGACACTGGATTTGTGGACGCACAAGTATATTTTCCCAAATGGTATGCTGCCTTCCATCACTCAACTGGGCAAAGCCATCGAAAATATTTTTGTTATGGAAGACTGGCATAATTTTGGATCCGACTACGACAAAACCCTAATGGCATGGTACAAAAATTTTGAAAACGGTTGGATGAATATAAAAGATAAATACCCCGATCACTTCTACCGGATGTGGAAATATTATTTACTCTCATGTGCCGGGGCATTCAGGGCAAGAAACATCCAACTCTGGCAGGTTGTTTTGTCAAAAAATGGAATATTGAATGGTTATCAGCCAATTAGATAGCTTACTTCTCCTTATAACTGAAGTGTGTGTTTGTGTTTAATTCATCTTCACCAAGCCAGATCAAAAATCATTGGTTTGCGTAATGATTACATTTGCCGATATTGACCTGTAACCAGTTTACTGTTTTTTCGTAAAATCGTCTGTTAAAGCTTGATATTATGAACGATCTGAACAACTCCCAAAAATCCCGTCGTCAGTTCCTTCAGAAGTCTGCCCTGCTGGCAGTAGGAACGACATTGGTACCAACATTTCTTGCATCAGGGACTCCCGCGCATCCAGCTCCGCTAATGAAGAGAACATTTGGTCGCATCGGGTTCAAAGTAACTACTTTTGGTCTCGGTGGCCAGGCATCACTGCAATGGACGCCTGAAAATACTGATCCGGTAGCCATCATAGAAAAGGCATATAATCTTGGAGTTAATTATTTTGATACTTCCAATGCCTATGGCCCCAGCCAGCTGAACTACGGCAAGGCATTCTCCAGGCTTGGTTTGGTGCCGGGTACGAAGAATTATGATTCTTCAAAGCGTAAATCCATCTTTCTGACTACCAAAACCATGCTACGTTTTGGGAAAGGTGGTGACGGCAGTCCTGTTGTTGGGTATTCCAACGGTCCGGCTGGTTCTAAAGCGTTGGATGATGTCAGACGTTCCCTCTCTCAGATTTTCGGTGATGGTTCAGGAAGTTACCCCAAAGAGGCATGGCTGGATATGGTTTTGATTCACAACCTCAACAAAATGGAGGAGGTGGATGCACTGTACGAGGGTTACGACAATCCGGACCCTAAAGCTCCAACCATTGGTGCCCTGGCGGCGCTTAGGGATGTTCGTGATGGTAGCAACCACACAGGGCTCAATCCTAAGAATGAAAAGTTAATCCGGCATATAGGCTTCTCCGGTCACAACGATACCGCGGTGATGATTGAGATGATCCAACGCGACAGCGAAGATTTGCTGGATGGAATGCTGGTGGCCATCAATGCCAACGACCAGCTCTATTTCAACATGCAGCACAATGTGATTCCGGTTGCCGAAGCTAAAAAAATGGGTATTATTGCCATGAAAGTCTTTGCTGATGGCGCCATGTACTCCAAAAAGGCTGAGTGGTCCAACAAGGTTTCCCATGTGGTGCTGGAGGTCGGAAGCAAGGAGTTACCTGCAGATCAGTTGATAAAATATTCGTTAACTACGCCGGGAATTCATACCGCAATAATTGGAATAGGAAAGATCAGTGAAGATCCTGCTAAGTGCCAGCTCACCTTCAACCTGAAGCATGCACAGGTAAAACCGCAGGAGCTTACTGAAAATCAACGCAAAAACATTGAACTCCTTGCGTCAAAGACCAAAGCCGGGAAGACCAACTATTTTCAAAAGGCTTACCAGGAGTTGACTCCACCCCGTGAAACAAAAGTTACCCGCAATGCAAGCGGGGCCCAGATTACCTGGCATACCGCCTATGCCGGGGATTCAGCAATCGACAGGTATGAAATATGGCGGAATGGTGATTTTGTGGTAGAGATACCATTCAAACCTCAGATATCAAAGACCCCCTACCACTATGAAGACAAACATCCAAATGCAGCGACAGCTTCTTATGTCGTGAAGGTGGTCGACAAGAAGAACAGGGAAGCAGACGCTAAGGTCTAACTAGGATAAAGGGGTCTTCGACAAGCTTAGGGCAAGTAAAGTTAAAAGGATTTAATAAGACACTATCTTGTATCCTCGCTTCAAATAGCGGGTTAGGGGAACACCCATGCCCTTCACATCCACCTGACAGACTTTGAGTTCATTGGTGACATTGTACATATTCGAACAGGCCACACAAGCTTCCACAATGACGCCATCTTTTTTCATCGCAGCTACTTTGTCTTTCAAGGTGGCATTCTCAGCCAGAAGTTTCTCAGAAGGGCCCCATACGATCAAAACAACCTCGTTAAACCACTTGTATTTTTTTGCGGCATGGGCATACATCAAACAGGCTTTCATGGCGACTTCCGGATCACCACTCGACCAAACGACTACCAGCGTATCAGAAGCAGTGTTGGTTTTAACCTCTTGGGCTTGAAGGATTTTTGCTGAACTTGTTATCAAGAACAGTGCTAACATTAGGAGACGTAGTTTCATAATCTAAATTTTAAATTGTGATGAAACTTGATAAAGAAATGGATAATCACCAAACTGTTAGAATTTACTGATTTGACTGGAATATGTTTCAAAAATAAGAGGTAGTAGGATTTTTTGATTTTAAACCATAGTTGTCCGGTTAAATTCTAACATCTTTTGTAAACTTCATAATTATAATGATTTACATAGATATAGCCACTCCGTGGCTTCCATTTTCTTCAATTTTTTTTCTACAAAGATTTAGCTGCTACGCAGCTGCTATACTAGCAACGTAGTTGTTATATCTTTGTAGGTGAGTGTATTGCGATAATATGGAAGCAGCGTAGTTGCGGAATTGGTGCTGATTTATTTTTAATTGGACAATAATGAATTGAAATGCAACTAGTGTTCTACCGGTGAAATCAGGAGGATCCTTGCTTCGTGTCTTTTCACTTTTACTCCGGTATAGGATTTTTTGAATTTTCCAAGTTCGCGGTTGGACCAGATGTCGCTTACCCTTTTGGCGCCTGAGATGCCTATTTCATCCCATTTTACTGATATGTCGGCCGGATTACTGCTTCTGTTCAGCAAAGCGACAGCATATCTGTTCCCAACCAATTCTTTCACCCAAACTTCCAGGTCGCCTTGTTGCCGAACTCTTTTCCCCTGTTTGCCCAAAGGATCCTGATCAATGGCAATCAATTGCTTGTTGGTAAGGATATCCCTGATTTCGGGGGTCATACTTCTCAAGTCATTGCCGGCAATGAGCGGCGCGGCAACAATGCACCACATGGCGAAATGCGTCTTGTATTCGGTCATGTTCATGGTAACCTGAGATATTTTGCCCCACAAACTCTCTTTGGTCTCATTTCCTACTTCCAGCATATCAGGGTCGTTCCAGTATCCGGGTTCGGCGTATTGCCATAAATCGGCTGTGAGGTCCAGACAGTAAAGCATTCTTTCCCAGTTGTTTTTAATATCGTCCCCGGTTCGGTGCATGTTCGCTACTGTTTTTACCCAGGGCAAGGCGCCGTCGTTGGTGCCTTTGTCGCATTCGTCGTTGACGCTGTACACGATCGGACGTCCTGTGTTTTTTAGACATCTGCCCATTAGCTCAAATGCTGCCCAGCAATCTGCAATTGGCGTATTCAGCGATTCAGGCTCTTTGCTTGGATAGTTGCACCAATCGTATTTGAGGTAATCGACTCCCCAGGCAGCATAGTCGTTGGCATCCATCTGCTCGTGTCCGATACTCCCCATTAGTTTTTGGCAGGTATAGCAACCGGGGGAGGAGTAGATGCCAAATTTCAGGCCCTTGCTGTGGACATAATCAGCCACGGTTTTGATGCCATTCGGAAACTTCTTTGCGTTAACAATAATGTGTCCGGCAGAGTCTCTTTGGTTGGTCATCCAACCATCATCGATTACAATGTACTGATATCCTGCTTCTTTCATACCGGAACTCACCATGGCATCGGCCATTGCCTTGATTTTTTCTTCGTTGATATCTGCCCGAAAACAGTTCCAGCTGTTCCAGCCCATGGGAGGGGTGAGGGCCAGCAAGTGGGCTTCCTGTCCAGCCATTGAAAGGTGAAATATTAAGAATATCGATACAATAAATAGTTTATACATGTTAGTTGTGTTAAGGTAATTTTGAAAGTGTCTTCGCTTACATAAACATAACAGATTTGGTATTTGTTCAATTTCTTGGCAGGTTGAATTACCTCTTCCTGATGAGCCATGCTTCGGAGACGATTGTTCCCGAACCTCCCGAATTGCGCCATTGTTCTATTTTAACCCGTTCGCCAACTGCTACAGCAGCCTCCTTTGCTAGCCTGATGGTCAATTCGCCATCGGCTGTTGCTTTCTGCGGGATATCGTAAGTAAAGAAGTCGCTCATTTTTAACGGGAGCTCAACATCTTTGGCAATAAGAATATCATTGGCATATATTGATTGGCTTTTCTGGTTCATGCGAATTGAATATCGTGGCTGATACCAGGGTTTGACGAATGTAAACCTGATTCTTTCAGCCTTTCAATCAAAAGTCCGGCAATGTTTTTCTCTACATCCCCCGCTGTTTTTGAACTTAGGATGATTACTGATTTATAGGGTGAAGCATCCGATTTTACGGGATTTAAAAACAATAGGACCATTAGCATAAAAACAAATGCAATTGCGTTAATGTGGCCCATTTTGCGATGACGACTTTTAATGCTGGCAGTTATTGGCATCGTTATGGTATTAGTAGTTTTTGTAGTGTTGTTAATCAGCGCAAAAATACAAAAACAGCAAAGTCTATTGCACACTAGCTTTTCTGACAATGGAATTAAAAGTTGTTTGTTAACTTTGAGAGGCTGTTTTAATTTTGTCAAATGCTATAAACTGTTCAACCCATTCGGGGTTGTCGTTGCATTTGTTCCATTTTTCCCCGTTTTCACCGGGGGTTATTGACATTTAAACCTTTTCAGGGTTTTTGAAGAAAAAAGTCCGAAGGACTTGAATATTAATAACCCCCGGTGAAAACGGGGGATAATGACAGACTTCGTTCAAGAACCCCGAAGTGGGTTCAACAATTCTGTTATTAAATTTGAAAAGTAACTGAATACAATTAGATTTAAATCAACATTTATAAATTCTAAAAAAACCGATACCATGAGAAAAATTTTTATACCCCTGATTCTTGTTTTTGTAATCGCACAACCAATTTTTGCGCAGGATATTAACAAAGGTTGGGAGAAATGGCAGTACATGCTGGGAGAATGGAAAGGCGAGGGAAGCGGACAGCCTGGGGAAGGTAGTGGAATGTTTACTTTAAAACCAAAATTGGAAGGAAATATTCTGGAAAGGAAGGGCAAAACAGTGATTGCGGCAACAGCTTCCAAACCGGCTTTGGTCCATGAGGATGTGATGATCATCTACAAAAACAGGGAGGGCAATCCGGTAAAGGCAATCTATTTTGACAATGAAAGCCATGTAATCAATTATGATATCACCTATTCCGATAACAAAATTTTCCTGACCAGCGAGCCAAATCCAGCCATGCCACGTTTCAGGCTTACCTATGAAAAGCTGGATGAAAGGGGATTGAACATCCGTTTTGAAATGGCCATGCCAAATGCCCAGGAAGAGTTCAAAATGTACATTGAGGGGAAAAACAAAAAAGTAAAAGAGCTGTCGGAAATGCCGAAGTAGATGGGATTAAAATTTTATGAGGGTGAGAAGATGGGAAAATGAGAAGATGGGAAAATGTGAATTCGCACCCTCTCACGCTCCCATCTTCTCACCCTCTCATTTTCTCACTCGCCCATCTTCTTCTTTTCCTCTGCCAGTCAATTAATTATCAATTCCAGATACGGATAAACCGGATCCGTAAACCCGAATTTCCGATAGAGGGGTTCCCCGTCTTTGGAGCAGTGCAGGGCAACCTTGCTGACTCCCATAGTTTTGGCTTCTGCCAACAACTGTTTCAAAATCAAAGAGGAAATTCCTTTCCTGCGGTATTCCGGAAGGGTGTACATGTTCAGGATATCGCCTTCAAGGTAGGAAGATTGGTTCAGATCACCCGGGATTTTTTTCAAGACCATTCCGCCATAACTGACGACCTTCCCATCATATTCTGCCAACAGGGCAAAAAAGCTTCCCTCTTGCATAGTTTGTACGAAAAATTGCTGGAGCTTCACCTGCAGCTCCTGCAGATAGTTTTGCGGTCTTTCTCCCTGCATTTCTGTGAGATAATTGAGCCTGGCAGCTGTCATGGCCGGAATATCATGATCTGTAACCCTTTTTATTGTGATTTTTTCAATTTCAAACATAGAATTTGTGTTGTTTGTTCATGTTCTGCCCCCCGGGGCCGACCAGCCGTAATCGATCCGAACGACTCTTACTTTATCCTTTATCCTTTTTACTTTATCCTTTTTACTTTCCTTTGATCACCAGAAACCTCTTCACAAAAGCCAGCAGTGAAGGAGCGCTTGCCTGTCCGTGATCCATTCCTGCCATAGGGATATAGGTAACCGGAAGGGTGGAATCCAGGTTCATCAAATCGGTATTAAGTTGCGATGTCATCGTGGGTGAAACATCCTTATCTGCCTGACCGTGTGTAAGTATCAGTGGCGCTTTGACCTTCCAGGCCTGTACGCTGCTGACCGCAAGTGCATCCCGCATCTCTTTGAATTTGGCATTGGTCGCAAAAGTTGACCGAAACTCATTGGTGAAGAGCTCCGACATGTTGGAGGATAACTGGCTGTTGATATCGCTCCCGCTGTTGAGCCCGTTAAAAAGTCCGTCGATGCGTGAGGCATAAGGTTCGTTGAAAATGTCGGTATATGGGTTAGGGAAAGCACCCACAGATTTGAATCCCTTCATGATGTAGGCGATGTAATAGGGTTGTGGATAAGTGGTTGCGCCAACTACCATCCCGGTAATTGATGTGAGGTTATAAGGTCCCGCGCCACAGCCAACCCCTTTCAGGTTAAATTCACTGCTGTAGCTGGTTTCTATGGCTTTGTGCAATTGCAATGTTGACAAGCCTCCCTGCGAATAGCCCATGAGGTATAGGTCAGGTGAGAGCTTCAAATTCAGATCCGTCTTGGCGCCCATCTCCTTAACTGCCCTGAGAAGATCAAGGATGGAGCTTACGGTGGCCGGCATATAAAGATAGGGGTGGAAGACCTCCGTGGAGGAACCAAAGCCCAAATAGTCAGGAATTACCATTACAAACCCGGTCGAGGCAAATGAGGAGATCAACTGAACATTGTAACTTGCAGCATTGACAGAAGGTGCGTTGATGTAAACCGTATTGGTTCCGTTCTGGAAACTGAGGATGGGGTAAGTTCCTCCTCCGTCAGGAATGCAAACCACCCCGGATGCTACCAGTTTTTTTGTGCCCAGCGTGGTATTGTAGGTAACGACATAGACTTTGAAACCCATATTTACTGATGGGAGAATATCCGAAACGTCAGGATATACCGACTGCACCGGACTATACAGGGCCCTTATTTCTGCAGCAGTTACTGACCTGACCAACGCATAACTGGCAAGGTATGTATCTTTTTTTACCGGAACATCGACGCTATCCGCAACATTTGATTTGCAGTTGGAAAATAGGAGTGAAGCTGCCAGCAGCAAGCAGATATAATAGTAACAACGCATGGCTTTTCAGTTAAATAGTTTTTAAATTGGCAGAAACTGCTTCCGTAATTTTGCTCTTGACGGCAGCATTTAGGAGATCAGGGGTCATCCCGTCAGGATCTACCGGCGGCAAAAACTCGACAACAATTCTTGATCCGGATTTAATTTTTTTCTTGCCGGATGACATTGCTTCATAAGCACCGGAGATGGCAACAGGTAGAATCGGAATGTTTAATTCACTACTAAGAATCGCATAGGTCTTTTTGAAATCGCCGATATTTCCGGTAGTGGTCCGGGTACCTTCGGGGAAAATCAGGATTTTCTTGCCAAGTTTAACCACCTCCGCCATCTTTACGATCGACTCTTTGAGCTCTTTGGAAAGGTCCATCACGATAACATTGGTGCGACGCGCCAAAAACTGGCGGACACGGCTTTTGACGTGGTCTTTCTTTGCATAGGAGTAAGTATCTTTCAATGTCTTTTTGTCCAGGCAGGATAGTACCAAAAATGCGTCCAGCTTTGTTTGGTGGTTGGGGGCGATGAAGCATGCCCCGGCAGGAATGTTTTCGGTTCCTTTTACCTCAAATTTGAAGAAAAGGCTAAAGAAACCCCGCACTGATGAGACAATGAACTTTAGCCAATAGGAGTACCTGGGTAATTCGACCTGCTGATCATCTTTTAGGTTACCCGACCAGTCGCCACTATGTTCTTTGTGAAACAGTTTGTTGGCGCCAATGTATTCAGCAATCTTGCCAATGGATGGAAATTTCAGCAACTGCTCTTCCTCCAGCTTGATTCCGAATGTCTGTTCGATAAAATCGATTAGGCTCATCTTTCCTAGCGAGTCCATGGCAATGTCGAAGACAAGGTGGTCGTCGGGGGATACGTCCATATCTACCTGACTTTCAATGAAACTCTTCACGGCCAGGTACTCTGCCGTATCGGGATCCTCACTTGATGGCTTCTTGGTCTCAGTGTCATGAATGAGCTCTTCCAACTTGAAACGCTGCAATTTGGAGAGCCGTGTTCGTGGTAACTCCGTTTTTATGATTGTGAACTGCATGATTCGTTTGTAGGAGCTCAAATCCACATTGAATGGGGAGATTACCTCATCCCTGAAATAGTGGTTTATATCTGTTACCGCATTGTCGGTCAGAAATTTAAAATCAGGTACAATAGCAGCATGGAGCATCTCCTTGTGGATAAATACGCCGACCTCCTTAATTGCTTTCGAGAAAAATTCCAATTTTTGCTCAATTTCAACCGGGTTTATATTTTTACCGTTGGGAAGGACAATGATCTCCTTTTTCCTTCCAGTGATGAAAAGGAAACCCTCCTCGTCGATTCGTCCCAAATCGCCGGTAAGCAGCCATCCATCTTTCAATACCTCTGCGGTCTCTTCCGGACGGTTATAATATCCCTTCATAACATTGGGCCCTTTGGCAACAATTTCACCATCCCTGATCTCTACGGTCATCCCTGGCAAAGCCTGACCAGTAGATCCGATTTTTATCCTTCCGGGACGCGGGAAAGTGATCATTGGAGCCGCTTCGGTCATGCCGAAACCTTCCAGAATGTCAAATCCGATGGCATAGAAAAAGGTTCCAACCTCCTTGTTGAGCGCTGCCCCTCCCGCAATCATAAACTGAAGGTGCCCGCCAAGACCATTGTGCACTTTTTTGAAAAGCGTCTTTCCAAGCTTACGGCTTTTGGTGGCATAGACCAATTTTAAAAATGTTCTGGCAAGGAAGCTTTTGTTGATTTTTGCCATCAATCCCCTATAAATGAGTTCGTATAATCGGGGCACCCGATAAAAACAGTCACCGAATTATCGGCCAGGGTCTTCATTAGATCAGTCGATTGCATCGAAGGGGAGACAACCGTTGTCCCTCCCGAGTAAAAGGTTACCATCATTGATCCAAGAAGTGGGAAGATATGGTGCAGCGGAAGTAGCACCAATACCTGACTTTCAGTATGAAAAATTTTAGCCTCTACAACCGCTTTCATATTTACCAGCAGGTTGGTATAGGAGAGCATGACCCCCTTAGGGCTTCCGGTAGTGCCACTTGTATAGATGATTACCGCGGTAGTTTCGTTATCTTCCGGGCCTATCCATTCCGATTCAGGCTGGCCGGCAACCGGCGGATGATTTTCGAATAGGACTACTTCCGGCTGATGTTTGCTTTTTGTCACAACTTTTGCGTAAGGCTCTTGCATCGCTTCGCTGATAAAAATCAATTCCGGTTGGCAGTCATCCAGAATATAGGAGACATCTTCGGCTGAAGCCATGAAATCAATGGGAATAGCGATACAGTTGTTTTGGAGGGCTGCGTAATAAGCGAAGAACCACTCAACCCTGTTCTCGGCGTAAATTGCCACCTTTGAAAATCCCTTTGTATCAAACAATTGGGCGTACTGTTGGATGTGCTGCAACAACTGGCTGTAAGTAAAATCTCCCTGCCTGGAAATGATTGCTTTCTTATCGGGACTACTCCGGTAGATGATGGATTCGGGCATAGCGTCTATTTTTGTGACAGCAAGAGGAAGATGGATTGCCTGTAAGACCTCTTTTTACTGTTGGATTAGTTGTAAAAACCATTTTTACGGATTCACCGTAATACAAAGTAAGAAATTATTGGGTTCAATACCAAAAGTGGTTGAATACGTTACAAATAGTAAAATATTAACCTATTTTGCTATGTAAACGTAAAAAGGTTTGATATTTTACTTTCGATATCCAATATAAAGGTATCTGCTTCCCTTCAAAATAAATTCGAATTTCTTCGATATATTGGTAAAGCGAAATATAATTAAACCACTATTTAAAATGGAAAAAAGCGACGAAAAAACACTCTTTTTACCTTCTCAGGAAGTTGTAGATCAGGCAAATGTAAAGGAGTACGATAAGTTGTACCGTTATTCACTGGATCAACCTGAGGCATTCTGGGCAGAACAGGCAGAACAACTGTCGTGGTACAAAAAATGGGATAAAGTGCTGGACAAAAGCAAAGCCCCCTTTTTTAATTGGTTCGAAGGCGCCAAAACGAACATAATTTTGAACGCCATCGACCGGCACCTCGCTTCTGCCACCAGAAATAAGTTGGCGGTGATTTGGGAAGGAGAACCTGGCGAATCGAGAACCTACTCTTACCATGCCTTGAACCGCGAAGTATCCCAGTTTGCCAATATTTTGAAAAGCATGGGTGTTAAAAAAGGTGACGTGGTGACCATTTATATGCCGCAAATACCCGAGCAGCTTTTTGCTATGTTGGCATGCGCCAAAATTGGAGCCGCACACAGCGTCGTTTATGGAGGATTCAGCCATGAAGCGCTTGCCGACCGTATCAACGATGCCAACCAGATATCGTTCGCCGTTACCAGCCGCCTGATCGAAGCCAAGACCGGCCAGCAACGACTTGCCGCGACTATCGGCCAGCGCTTCTATTTCAACGACCAGAAGGT
>JBBIUJ010000016.1:0-24346 GCA_037440345.1 Prolixibacter sp. | reverse complement strand
ATCACAGGTTTCCCCGGATGGGAAAACGGTTTTGTACGATGTGACCTGGTTCAACATTCCTGAGAACAAATCCTACCGGGACCTTTACCTTGTTTCAGTGGATGGCGGACCCGGTAAAAGGATTACTGACACCCCCGAAAAAGAGTCTGAGGCAACCTGGAGACCGGATGGTAAAAAAATTGGATACATCTCGACCGTCTCAGGTGAGCCGCAACTTTGGGAGATTAATCCTGACGGAACATCCCCGGTTCAAATTTCGAAGGTAAAAGATGGCATTTCCGGTTTTAAATATGCCCCGGATATGAAGCATGTTTTCTACATCGGAACCGTGAAACTGGATCAGGATGTGCACGACAGATACCCGGACCTGCCTCTTGCCAATGCCCGTCTGTACGACGATATCATGTACCGCCACTGGGATACCTGGAGCGACGGTACCTACCAGCACATATTTGTTGCTACCTACTCCGATTCCGGTTTGACCAACCACATTGACCTTCAGAAAGGCGAAAAGTATGACTCTCCGCTTAAGCCCAACGGAGGCAGCGAACAGATTGCATGGAGCGCCGATGGAAAGAAGATCGCCTATACCTGCAAGAAGAAATCCGGGAAAGCGTATGCCATATCCACCAATTCTGACATATATATTTACAATCTCGAGACCGGTACCACGAGTAATCTGACAGAAGGGATGATGGGATACGATCAGAATCCGGCCTTCTCCCCCGATGGCAAAAAAATTGCGTGGGAAAGCATGGCGCGTGATGGCTACGAAGCCGACAAAGTGAGACTTTTCGTTGCAGACCTGGCAACCGGGAAGAAAGAAGATTATTCTGCCGGCTTCGACCAAAACGTCCAAAGTCTGGTATGGTCGGGCGACAGCAAAACGCTTTGGTTTATATCCGACATACATGCAACTGACGAAATATTCAAACTGGATCTGACCACAAAAAAAATCTCCAGGGTGACGGATGGCATCCACAATTATCAAAGTATCGCTCCTGCCGGGGAAAATCTTGTGGCCTCCAAAGTTTCGATGTCTCAACCTGCTGAACTTTATCTGGTTAACCCGAAAACCGGAAGAGATAAACCGCTCACCTCTGTCAACAAAGGTATTCTCGATCAATTGAGTATCGGTAAAGTTGAAAGCAGGTGGATTACCACAACCGACAAGAAAAAGATGCGTGCGTGGGTGATCTATCCTCCACATTTCGATCCAAAAAAGAAATATCCAGCCCTGCTCTTCTGTGAAGGCGGACCTCAAAATACTGTCAGCCAGTTCTGGTCGTACCGTTGGAACTTCCAGATAATGGCGGCAAACAATTACATCATCATCGCCCCCAATCGACGCGGACTTCCCGGCTTTGGACAAGCCTGGAACGAGGAGATCTCAGGTGATTATGGCGGCCAAAACATGAAAGATTATCTCACTGCCATCGATACCCTTGCCGCAGAACCCTATGTCGACAAGAACAAATTGGGGGCTGTGGGTGCAAGTTATGGAGGTTATTCCATCTATTATCTTGCAGGAATACACAAAGGCAGATTCAAGGCTTTCATCTCCCACAGCGGCATCTTCAACCTCGAAGCATTGTACTCCACTACAGAAGAGATGTGGTTTGTTAACTGGGACAATGGCGGTTCCTACTGGGATGCAAAAAATGCGGTGGCACAGAATACCTACAAGAATTTCTCCCCTCACAAACTTGTTCAAAACTGGGATACCCCTATGTTGGTTATTCATGGGGAAAGGGATTACCGGATTCCTTACACCCAGGGAATGGGCGCTTTCAATTCTGCCCGGCTTAAAAACATTCCTGCCGAGCTCCTGCTATTCCCTGATGAGAATCATTGGATCCTTCAGGCTCAAAATGGTATCCTGTGGCAAAGGATTTTCTTTGACTGGTTAAACCGTTGGCTGAAGTAAAAGCATTAAACAAAATTTGTATATTTACATTCTTTAAACCGTTCCATGATGAGCAGCAGAAGACTCTACGACAAAGTTATGACATTGTTTAGTACCCTGATGATCTTTTTTTATCTCGGACTAGCTTATATCCTCTATTTCTCTCCACTGTTCAGCTACATAGATATCGCCATGAGGGCAATATTTGCGTTGCCTCTGGCACTGTATGGAATATACAGGATTTTTGTCGCCTACCACAAGATCAAAGAGAATTTTTTTGACACGGAGGAGGAGTAATTTTGGGCAATTTAAGCAGTGAACACCTTATGAATGAGGTTATTTAAATTCAATCTAAATTTTATAAGTATTTTGTACTGTTCTCATTAGAAATATAAAGCATCCATCAAAAAAAAATATAAGAATCTTGCTATTTATTGCCCTATAACAAATTTGATTTATTATTATTGCATCGAAATTTTAACCTCTTGTAACTAAAATTAGTGAAACACTCTTCAACTAAGAAGGAATTGAAGCCTCTTGCTCTAGCAGTCAGTATCGTTATGCTGATGTTATTTATTGTTATTCAGTGTGGTAGCAATAAACCTAGTACAATGACCGAGACGCCGACCAGGGGAAATATTCGTATTGCAGCGGATGCCTCCTTTCAGCCAATTGTTGATGCTGAAATTTACACTTTCACTGCGATTTACAAGTACGCTCACGTGACACCCACCTACATGCCCGAAACGGACCTTATCAGCGCCTTCCTGAAAGATTCAGTGAAAGTTGTTGTTACTTCATGGGAACCGTCAGCCCAGCAGAAAGAGGTATTGCTAAATATGCAAACGATTGTCAGGACAACTGCAGTGGCCTATGATGCCATTGCGTTGGTGCTCAACAAAGAAAACAAGGATTCACTCTTTACCTACCAGAACGTCAACGACATTTTTACCGGCAAAATGACGGACTGGAAGGAGATCAATACCTCTTCGAAATTGGGCAAAATGGTTGCTGTTTTTGATGACGAGAAGTCTGCAAACATTCGTTATTTCAAAGAGAAATTTAATCTACCCGCTCAATTGCCTTCGAATTTCTATTCGGTCAAAAGCAACGAACAGGTGATCGATTATGTAGCCAAGAATAAAAGTGCGATAGGATTGGTTAGTGTCAACTGGATTTGTGACAGGGAAGATTCAGTGAGCCGGTCATTTACTGACAAAATTAAGATTGCCGCGGTTTCAGACAAATTTCTGAATCCTGGTTCCTATTTTATGCCGGTTCAAGGGTCGATTTATGATAAAAGCTATCCCTTTACCAGAACAATCAACATGGTCTCCAGGGAATCCTTCAAAGGACTGGGTACCGGTTTTATTTCATGGGTATCGGGTGAAAGGGGTCAAAGAATTATCCTGAAGTCCGGCCTTGTTCCCGCGACCATGCCGATTCGATTGATACAGTTTAAAAAGTAACTTTAATATTTCGCTAAAATGATTACTCGTTTTATGAATAAGATTTCTATTGTCCTGACACTGATAATGGTTTTTGGTGCGGCCGGATTGAAAGCCCAAACATTGGATGAAGCGATTACCGCTACGCACAATGAGCAGTTTGACAAAGCAGACCAAATTTTGCAAAATTTGGCAAAAAGTGCTCCCACCAGTCAAGTTTATTATCGGCTTGGAGAGAACACAATGCTGAATTTCCTGTCAGATACAATCTCCAACTCGTTGAAAGTTGTAGCTGCTGAAGCAAAACAACAATTTGAAAAAGGTATTGCACTGTCGCCAAATGATCCGCTGAATTATGTTGGCCTTGCTAAAGTCGCATCTTATTTGGGCGATCAGCAAACTGCCGATCAAATGAGAGCGAAAGCAAAAAGCTTTTTGCTGCCATACAAAAAGGTGTCAAAAATTCCAAATCCTCAAGAATACGCACGCACGCTTGCAAAACTTGCCGAATCCTACATCGTATTTGACAAGGTGGATACTACTCAGGCTATGCCCTACATCAGGGAAGCCCTGACTATTGACCAAAAAAACGAAATGAGCTATATTATCGCAGGTGATTTATACCTTCTCGTGAACAACGGTTCTATGGCGATTAAAAATTACAACAAAGCGCAGGAGACCGACCCAAAATCACCTATGGCCAATATGAAAATTGGCAGCATCTATTACAAGGGCAAAAATTTTGGCGCAGCCATCCCCTATTACGAACAAGCGATTGCCCTGGATAAAAACTACGCGCCAGCCTACCGCGAATTGGGTCAGCTTTACGGCAATGCAGCAAGATTGCAGGAATCCAAAGCAAATTATGAGATTTATCTAAAATTGACCAATCAGAATGTACCGGCAAAAATTCGCTATGCCGTCTCTCTATTCTATTCCAGGAATTATGCTGAGGTAATTAAAAACGTTGAGGAAATTTTTGCTGTTGACAAATCCAGAACTTACCTGAACCGTCTTGCCGGATATTCATGCTACGAGCAAGGCAACTATGTACAAGCTCTCGCGTACCTGGATCGACTTTTTGCCAGCATTCCTACCGATCAGATCCTTCAGAAAGACTATATTTACTACGCAAGGACTCTGTTAAAGAAGAATTCGGGCTATTCAAAACTCGTCACTGAACTGGAGAAAGCCAACGCCGAATTAACGGCCATCAAAGAAAAGAACGAATCATTGAAAGGGGCGGCCAAGGAAAAAGACAAAGTAAACGATGCCCCGCTTACCGCGAAGGTCAACGAATTGCAGGCAACGATTGCGGCTGCAGACAAAGATCTTGCCAAGGCATACGAATCATATGATAAAGCGATTACTTCCAAAGATGGCGACATAAGTCTGATTCAGGAAAAGGCCAATTCATTGTACATGAACAAACGCTTCGCTGAGGCTGCTGAAACTTGGAAACACCTGCTTTCAAAAGGTAAAGACAGCGAAGACAATTACCTCCAGATCGGTAAAGCCTACTATCAGGGAAAAGAGTTTGACAAGGCAGATGACATACTAAACCAGATGATTGCCAAATATCCTGACCGTATGCAAGGCTATCTCTGGAGCGCCAGAAATGCTTCTGCCAAAGATCCTGATTCCAAACTGGGTATCGGCAAACAGAAATTTACCGCATTGCTTGAAAAGGCCTCTTCCGACTCAGTCAAATATGCCACAGAGATCTTTGATGCATTGCGCTACTTAGGATACAGCGCTTTTCAATCCAAAAGTTACGATGTTGCAAGGGCCTATTACAACAGAATGGCCAATCTTGATCCCAAGAACAAAGATATGATGATGCAAGCATACAATTCGACGGCCACCCTGTACATGTCGATGGGTGAATACAGTAAGGCAACAGAATTTTATAACAAAATCCTTGGTTTGGATCCTGCAAATGCTTCTGCTAAATCTTCCATCAAGTACATCATTGATCTTCAATCGAGCGCCAAGCCAAAAGCCAGCCCCAACGAAATTACAGGCGTTATTACGGACAAATCAGGGAATCCCATTGCCGGAGCCTCCGTCAGTGTGAAAGATACTGCTGCAGAACAATGGACAAATGCGAAAGGCGAATACAAATTCACAATGCCTGAAGCAGCTGCTATACTAGTTATTAGTGCAAAAGATTACAAGTCGGTCGAAATTCCTGTTACCAAAAAACGGGTTTACAATGTCTCTTTAGGCAAATAATCAACAACGGAATCAACAAAACAAAAATAGAGATTCACAAAAGTTTTATTTAACCACGAAAACAATTAAAAAGATGAGTAAAAATTCAGGTTCATTCAAAAAAATGTTCGAGTCATTTTTTGCAACAGGTGCAATTCTTATTGCATTTTTGGTAGCGTACTACTTATATTCAAGTTTTATGGGCGATCCTGTAAACTTTGAAGGAAATAATCCAAAAGGGACCCCACTTCCAGGTAATTACATGGGTATGCTTTACAAAGGAGGTCCGATTGTTCCTATCCTGATGACATGTATTTTAACCCTTTTTATTTTCATCATCGAAAGAGCAATTACTTTGGCTAAAGTGAAAGGTAAAAGTAGTTTGGATGCATTTGTTGCTGACATTCAGAATTTGACTTCCAAAGATAAAGTTGAAGAGGCTATCGTGGCATGCGATAACCAAAAAGGTTCATTGGCCAACGTTGTTAAAGCAGGTTTGATGCGCTACAGGGACCTCGAAAAAGACACAACTTTGGAAAAAGACCAAAAAATCACCTCCATGAAACAGGCTTTGGAAGAGGCTTCTGCATTGGAATTGCCTATGCTTTCCAAAAACATGGTTATTCTTTCAACCCTTGCTTCGATCTCCGTTTTGATCGGTTTGATTGGAACTGTACTTGGTATGATCCGCGCATTCGCTGCTCTTTCACAAGCTGGTGGATCACCCGATGCACTTCAGTTGGCAACCGGTATTTCTGAGGCTTTGATCAATACGGCATTCGGTATCACTGGCTCAACATTGGCCATCATTTTCTACAACTATTTCTCATCAAAAATTGACGGTTTCACCTTCAGAATTGATGAGGCAGGCTTTAGCCTAACTCAGACATTCGCTGCACGTATCAGAAAATAATAGTCTGGGTTTAATTCTTTTGGTTTTTAAAAAATTTAAAACTATCGCATGCCAAAGATTAAAATACCACATAAAACGCCCCATGTTGACATGACGCCGATGGTGGACCTTTTCTCGTTGCTGCTGACATTCTTTATGTTGACGGCTACCATGAAACCATCCGAACCGGCTCCTGTCGATACACCGTTTTCTATATCTGAAAAACCCACTCCTGATAAGAATATAATGACTATCACAATAGCCAAGGACAACAGGGTGTTTTTCAATGTAGACAACGGACCGGATACAATCTTGCATTTCAGGCCCAAAATTCTTGAAGAGATGGGTAAGAGGTACAACATCGTATTCACCCCGCAAGAACTTCGCTATTTTGAAAAGAACAGTGTTCCCTTTGGAGTTAACATAAAGGATTTTAAGGCCTATCTTGCTGCCAAAGAAAACGAAAAAGCCAAGTTCGAAAAAGGAATCCCCCTTGATTCAACTGATAACCAGATGGCCTTGTGGATACTTTTCTCCCGCCAGGTTAATCCTTCGGTTAATGCCCTGATTAAAGGCGACAACGATGTGGATTATCCACTCGTGAAGAAAGTTCTGGATATTCTTCAGGATAAAAACGTAAACAGGTTCAGCCTGATTACCAGCCTTCAAAAAGTTGAAGTAGTAGAAGAAGCTAAAAAGTAGTACAATGGCAGAAATTATACAAGAAGACAAACACAAGGGCGGGAAGAAGAGACCTAAAAAACACTCAACCGCCATAGACATGACGCCGATGGTAGACCTTATGTGTCTGCTGATCACGTTCTTCATGCTTACGACTGCTTTTGCCAAACCAAAGGTCATGGAAATCGCTTTGCCTGAGAAAATCAAGAAAAACGAGAAAGTTGAACCTCCTAAGATCGCAGAAAGTCGTACGCTTAACATCATCATGGGTCCGAACGACAGGGTATTCTGGTACCCTGGGAAGGCTGATCCTGCCGCGCTGCTTCCCTTGCGGGAAACCAATTTCAGCGCCACAGGTATTCGTCAGGTTTTACTGGATAAAAACCGGGCGCTCTTCAAAAAAATCGAAGCCTTCAAGAGTGATGTCGTTGCCGGGAAGATAAATATCAAGCAGGATTCATTGCAATCGGCCATTCGTCAGCTCAAAAAAAATGATGATACCGGTCCGATTGTCCTGATTAAATTCTACAAGACAGCAAAGTACAAGAATTTTGTTGATATTATTGATGAAATGTCAATCGTTGGGATTGCCATATACATTGTTACCGACATTGACTGGCTCGAGCAGAATATGGTGGAACGTGCTCTCGGAATACCTTTAACCGCTGCTGCACCCCCTACAGCAAAAAAATAAAGATCGACACGTATGGTAATAGATAAACAGATCATTCCTACTTTCGATGACATAGTCTTCGAAAATAGAAACCAGGATTATGGAGCGTATCAGATTCGAAAAAAGTACAACCGTGTTGTTCTAATCTCTACACTGATAGGTATTATTGTCCTTGGTTTAATCGTTATTGTTCCCTATATCAGGGCCAGCAATCAAGCCAAACAAAAAGCAAGGGATGCCAAAGAGGTAATCGCGGAAATGGCCAACAACCTTCAACAGGATGTCCCGCCGCCACCGCCACCACCACCACCACCGCCGCCAGCTGAACAACAAGCTGTTGTTAAGTATGTTGCCCCTGTCGTAGTTGACTCTGTAAAAGTTGAAGATCAAAGTAAACTGATGATTTCCGACGAGCAGGTAACAGCAACCGTCAACAAAGAGGTTGTTGAAGTTGTAGAACAAAAACAGGAAGAGGTTCAGGAGAAAGAGGAACAACAGGTATTCGTTGTGGTTGAAGAGATGCCGGAATTCCCCGGCGGAGAGTTGGCCCTTCGTACATTCATTGGCAAAGCTATCGTCTATCCGACCGTAGCGCAGGAAAACGGAATCCAGGGAAAAGTATTTGTTACTTTCGTAGTAAACAAAGACGGCTCTGTTTCCAATGCAAAGATTGCCAGGGGTGTAGACGCCTCGTTGGATCAAGAGGCCCTGAGGGTTGTTTCAACCCTTCCTAAATGGAAGCCAGGTAAACAACGTGGTGTTCCGGTAAGGGTTTCTTATACCGTTCCAATTAGCTTCAAGCTGCAATAGAACAAATCGTTCGATATTAAAAAGAGGCCGTTCACTTGATATGAACGGCCTCTTTTAATTTGTAATCTTTAATTTGCAATTTATTTTAGAGCTTTCCCGTACAATTCGTTGGCAAGGCTCCAATTTACAATATTCCAGTAAGCATCGGCGTAATCTGCACGCTTGTTCTGGTATTTCAGATAGTAGGCGTGTTCCCAAACGTCCAGACTCAAAACCGGTGTGCCTTTCACTTCTGAAATCTGCATCAGCGGATTATCCTGATTTGGAGTTGAATGAATGACCAGTTTCCCATCAACAACGGTCAGCCATACCCATCCTGAACCAAAACGTCCAAGGGCCGCCCTTCTTAATCTCATCTTTGAATGATCAAAGCTACCCCAGGTTGCCTTGATGGCCTCACCGAGTGCTCCTTTTGGTTCACCTCCTGCATTTGGCGCCATCCCGTTAAAATAGAATGTGTGGTTCCACACACCTCCCCCATTGTTGCGGATCGCGGCAGGTGTTTGTGCTGTAACGGATTTTTGAAGATCCAGGATCGACATTTTCTCCTGCGGTGTTCCGGCTACGGCTTTGTTCAAATTATCAACATAGGCCTTGTGGTGCCTGCCATAATGGATTTCCATGGTAGCTTTGTCGATAGATGGCTCAAGCGCATCAAAAGCGTATGGTAAAGGTTCCTGGCTAAACTGGGCAAATACACTGTTTTCCATAACTAATAAGAATAAAATAAATAGTAAATTTTTCATCCGAAAATATCTGTTTTTAGGGCCGGATGGAACTCGCATGTGAATTTTTCACCCGTGTTTATATTTTACGAACATGCTCGTTTCATAATTATATAATTTAGAATGATTATAAACATTCAATTTCTATTACGAACCGCTTAAAATTTTGTTACTCCCGGAAATACCTAATTGAAATAAATTGTAATAGGTGGTGTTCCACCGAAACCGCTTTGGCTTCGTCGTCATTGCTTGCAAGTGTGCATAATGGTCTCGTTCATTGTCTTACTGTGAGTGGCATAAAGCTGCTTACCTTTCTTTATCACTTTTTGTCGTCACAAAAAGTAACCAAAAAAGACTTGACAAAAAGAACTCACTCCGCCTGCGGCTTCGCTCAAACAGCTTTTTGTCTCAAAGGAATTCGTTGGTTGACGCTTCGCGTTCTTAGAATTATAAAATACTCATAATCAACCTTCTTTTTTTACTTTTTTCAGTAAGTTTAAGTAAGATCTTTCCCGCTTTTATCTCTTTTCTATTCATTCTAAATTATAGCAGTTTTGCTTCGTTTTAAATCAGAATTCCTGAAATAGTGTCCATGTCCCCCTGCATTGCTGCCAACTCATATCTCATATCTCATAACTCATATCTTATATCCCCTATTCCCATTTATTTCAACCTACCTCTATTTATTTCCACTTATTTCCACTTATTTCGCTTTTCGTTTATTTCGATTCAATGATCATTAACAAAAGAGCCTCCGGAATACTTCTTCATCCCTCCTCCTTACCAGGAAAGTACGGAATTGGGAGCCTGGGTGAAGAGGCCTACAAATTTGTCGACTGGCTAAGTGAATCCGGCCAGAAGGTTTGGCAGATGCTTCCACTCGGGCCAACAGACTGGAGCCACTCCCCCTATCAAGCCTATTCCGCCTTTGCAGGAAACCCCGATTTGATTGACCTCGACTTCCTTGAAAGGGAAGGGTATTTAACCCCGAATGCGCTTGCTGACCCTCCTGCATTCCCCATAGGAAAAATCGATTTTAATACTGTACTTCCCTACCGAGAAAAATTATTGAAAACAGCCTTTATTGCCTTCAAAGAATCAAGTGGTTTTGATAGTTCCGGTTACCGCCAGTTCTGGGACCAGCATTGGTGGTGGCTCGAATCATGGTCTCTTTTTGATGCCTGTCGGACTAGCCTCCCCGGTAGGGACTGGAACGACTGGGAAGAGGAGCTGCAACTGCGCGAAGAGACCGCCCTAACTTCTTATTTTATGCGGTTTAAAGAAGAGGTAGAATACAGCCGTTACCTGCAATTTATATTCTTCGGGCAATGGTTCGCGCTCAAGACTTATGCAAACAAAAAAGGGATATCAATATTTGGTGATATCCCGCTATATGTCGCCCACAACAGTTCCGATGTTTGGAGCAACCAATCCCTTTTCCTGTTGGATGAAAAACGAAAACCAAGATTGGTAGGTGGTGTGCCGCCCGACTATTTCAGCGAGACCGGACAGCTCTGGGGCAATCCGCTCTTCGACTGGAACCGGATGAAAGAGCGTGGATTCGAGTGGTGGATGGCGCGAATGCATTTCAACTTGCGCATGTTTGATCTGGTTCGGATCGATCATTTCAGGGGTCTCGAATCTTTCTGGGCAATCCCGGCAGGCGAAAAAACCGCCATCAACGGAAGCTGGATAAAAGCCAACGGCGAGGAGATGCTGCAACTCCTGCAAAGCCAGATCGGCTCCTTGCCCATCGTAGCAGAAGATTTGGGACTAATTACCCCAGAGGTCGATCAACTCAGAAAGAAGTTCAACCTTCCGGGAATGAAAGTACTTCAGTTTGCCTTTTCCGAAGGGGCGGGCAACACCCACTTACCCCACAACTACACATCAGATTTCGTTGCCTACACCGGAACGCACGACAACAATACAACCAGAGGCTGGGTGCAATCATTGAACCGAGAGGAGTTTTCCGGGGTGCAAAATTATCTGGGTACAGAAATTGTAGACAATTGGCATCTTATCAGGAAAGCAGAGGAGTCGGTAGCCCGGCTGGCCATCATCCCGATGCAGGACATCCTGAACCTTCCTGCTTCGGCGCGAATGAACAAGCCCGGCACTATCAGGGGAAACTGGATCTGGCGAATGCAACAGAAGCAACTGAAAACGGCTCATGGAAGACAGTTGTCAGAACTGACCAGACTGTACGGAAGAGCCGATTAGGTTTGAATTTAATCAACCGTTTTTGCTATTTTTACTATCGGCTGAAATGATGAAAAATAGTCAAAGGTTAGGGCCTTGAAATAGACATGATTGCTTAATCACCAACCGAAATAAGCATAATTTCACCGATCATGCTATTTGCTTCGCAGATCTTCGATTCCATTTGGCTTTTGAAAAACGAATTAGATACAAATGAAAACGTTTCTGTCCCTTCTAATACTCATTTCCACTGCCATAGTTATTATAGCAGAAGGCAAGAATGCGGATAAAACCAAAACTACGTCTTATCAGCGACCACGAAATGGTGTTGCCCTAATTCTTACAGGCGCAGCGGCACGCATTCCGCAAGAGGCTGCATTGCTCGAAGAACTGGATAGAAGAGGACTTCTGAAAAATCTGGTATTTATTTCAGGGGTAAGCTCGGGTGCACTAAACTCAGTGATGCTCAACGGGATTTTAAGCGGGAAAATGAGTTGGGATGAGTATAAAAATATTCTTTACAACCTTAAAAACAGCGACATATTTCTACAACAAGAGAAAAAACTACCTGTTAATACCTCACCCTCCAGAGAACTTTACAAAAGTCTGGTTGAAGATAAGTTGGGATATTTCAAGATAGGGGACCTTCCGATTACTACCGGGATTTCTTTCACCCACCTGAAAGATCTGGACCTGAAAAAAACAGTTTACAGGATGTGCAGCCGCAAGATCAACCAGGAAACGGATACCACCTTGAATCTGGTAGATATTATGATGGCGACCTCCGCCTTTCCCCTCGTTTTTCCGCCTGTCAGGATCAGAAACGTGAAAACCATACCGGACAATGAATATGTTGACGGGGGAGTTGGTGAAGACCATGTACCCTACCATGCCCTTCTTGAATTTGAAAAATTCAGGGGCGCTGGGGTCGAAAAGGTCTATGTAATAAGCAGAATGAGCGATAGCATACCCGATTTCAGTGAAGAGCTGAAAAATATCGGAATAAATGACAAAGGAATATTCGATAAACTTGGTTTTTCGTTTGATGCCATTCTGTACAGAGGGATTGTGAAAAGACTGGAGGCATTTGCCAAGGAGTCACCTGAACTTGTACCGCGTACCTATGTCTGGATCCCCGATTTGAAAGCCAATTTTATGCTATTTAATTTCGATAATCTCAAAGAACAATATACCCTCACCGCTCAGTGGGCCAAAACGCATGATCCGTTACCCATGGGGGATTTTTTATCGAAATATCTGATCAGAAAGAGATGATTCGTCCTTTGCGTTAATCATAGGAGTTGCATAAGAGTTTCATCGCTCTTTGCAGTCGTTGACATTCATTTAAATTTTTGATTGGGGAAAGGTTCAAATGTTTTACCCTCACTTCATTAATGGCTGCATTGTCCAAATCAACCAGGTGGGAGTAAAACATCTTCGTTACAACTGCAGTTTTCCATGAATTTCCATGTATCCGGATCATATTGGGAGATATCCGTGCGGGATGGATATGAATGTATAATTCATCATCTTTTCCTGGGCGTAATACCCAAAAAGAGCCATCGGATAAGGTTACCAATTTGAATCCACGCTCGCTTATCCAAGATGCAAATCCGTCTCTGTCCTTGATTCCCAACTTCTTCAACTCCTCAGAAATACTCAAAATAAGCTGGTCAACAGTTAGCAGGCCGGTGTAAATATCAACATGGTTGCTATTAATAAAATTTACATTTTTAATAATCCCATCCCTCAATTTTAAGTCACCGGGATTGTTCATGACCTGATACAAACACGATTGAACCCAATGTAGATGGTGTTTCCAGGGATTAAACCGAAATGGGCGTAGTATTGAAACTGTATTCATCAAAATGGTTTATTTTAAGTTCATTAAACCATGGTTCTTTCTCTTGCGCAACTCAATTTTCACACTAAGAACGCTAAAGGAAAAGTAAAGTTCGGCTGATGTATATCTGTAAAAGTAGTAAAACAAATATTTGCATTCTATTAACTAAGCTAACTCACAATTCTTCAAAAGTTTCAGCGCGCTGGCCGGCATTCAATTTTGAATAATTTCAAACTGCATGATAAATTCTATAGAGGATCAAAATTATCCCTATTTTTAGCCAACGTAACAGTGCCAGACGACTCCATTTAATCTTTAAAAGTCCGAATCAATAAGTCTTCCGAATCAAACAGTTATGAAAAATCTCTTCCTTTTTTTGTTGTTGGGATTGACATTCTCCCTGCCAGCTCAAAATTTGCCAAAAGCCAGTTGGGGGACCATTCATCATCTGGAGAACTTTAAATCACAGTATCTGGCTTCAAGAAATATCGATGTCTGGATACCGGACGGCTATTCCACTTCTAAAAAATATGCCGTTGTATACATGCACGATGGCCAGATGCTCTTTGACACGGCTCAGGCCTGGAACAGAAAAGAGTGGAAAGTTGATGAGACTTTGTCGTTGCTTACCAGCGAAAAGAAGATCTTGAATTGTATTGTAGTTGGAATTTGGAACAACGGAACTGATCGCATTGCGGAATATTTTCCGAACAAAATATTTGACCTTCTTGGTGAGACGACCAAAAAAAATGTGGTCAATAAATTCTTCAACGGGAAAAAGGCTATGGGTGACCAATATCTTAGCTTTATCGTGAAAGAATTAAAACCTTATATCGATACTAAATATTCAACTTTCACCGACCGTGAACATACTTTTATGGTAGGTTCTAGCATGGGTGGTTTAATCTCCGTCTATGCCATTTGTGAATACCCGGATGTTTTCAAAGGAATCGCCTCTCTTTCAACAGCATGGTTAAGTCAGATTGATCCTGGCTACGAAATCCCTTCCGCGACCTTCAATTATTTGAAAGACAGATTTCCAGCATCGGAAAATCATCTAATCTACATGGACTATGGTACCGGAGAAAGTGACAAAGGGTATGAAACCACGCAGTCGTTTGTAGATTTCATCGCGAAAGGGAAAGGTTATACTGATAAAAACTACAGATCAAAAGTATTTGAAAAAGCGGGTCACAACGAGGTTGCCTGGAGCGAGCGTTTGAATGTCCCGTTTGAGTTTTTACTTATGAAAATGAGTCAATGAGAATCCATTTAACTTTGAATCCTTGCAGATGATTTTATTGGATCTTTTCACTGAATATACAACAATCACCATGTTGATGCTGGCATTTTTTGCCTTCACTGCCGGCTTTATTGATGCTGCTGTTGGCGGCGGTGGACTGATTCAGCTTCCGGCATTGCTGATTCAATTTCATGATACCCCTTTGCCTACTCTCTTTGGAACTAACAAAATAGCAGCTCTTTCCGGCACTTCTGTTGCGGCCTGGCACTACTCCAGGCGGATCAGATACAACTTCAGATTATTGCTTACGATCTCCATCTTTGCATTTGCTGCATCATTTCTGGGAGCCAAAGTTGTGAGCCATGTGAATGTAGAACTGCTTAAGCCCATCATCCTGATTATTCTCATCCTGATAGCCATTTACACATTTATCAAGAAAGATCTGGGACATGTACAAACCAAGTCCCTGCCGCTCGGCAAACAATTGGTTTACGGCTCGTTGATCGGTGCAACAGTCGGATTTTACGATGGTTTCTTTGGTCCGGGGACAGGCAGTTTCTTCGTACTGGGATTCGTTGTTGTTCTGGGATTTGAGTTTGTCACTGCCTCGGCCTACGCGAAGATCATCAACTGCATGACCAATATCTCTGCCCTTTTTGTATTTATACGACAGGGAAATTACCTGCTGATGATCGCCATTCTAATGTCTGTATGCAATATTCTGGGCAATGTAGCAGGAAGCAAGCTGGCATTAAAAAAGGGAAACGGGTACGTTCGGATCCTATTCCTGGTTATTGTTACCATCATGATTCTTCGATATGGATATGACATTTTCTTTAAAAATTAAGTTAATATCCTAACGGACAATAGATTTCCTTGTTGATTTTTCTACTGATATTAATGCCCTACGGGCAAAAAATAAATTTTAAACAGTCTCTTAATATTTTCACGGAGAAATCTTAATTTAGATATCATGATACAGAAATTATCCATCCTACTTTTTGCCTTAGTCATAGGCTTATCTGGAAATGCTCAGCAAAATACGGAACCCATGAAAACTGCTTTATTGATCGTTGATATTCAAAATTTTTATTTCCCGGGTGAAGGTCCGGGATTGGTTCATGCGGAAGAGGCCGGACTTGCTGCCAAGGAGGTGCTCAGGATTTTCAGGGATCAAAAGCAACTGGTCGTTCATGTTCGCCATCAAGCCAAAAAAGGCTTCGAGATTCACCCATATGTTACGCCTCTTGCAGACGAGAAGGTGATTACCAAGCAGGAGGTTAACAGCTTTTATAAAACGGATCTACTCGAATACCTTAAAAATAACGGGGTAACCAGATTGGTGATCATCGGCATGCAAACCCACATGTGCCTGGAAGCTGCTGTCAGGGCGTCCCATGACTTCGGGTTTGAGTGCATTGTAGTTCAGGATGCCTGTGCCACCAAGGATATGAAATTCGGCGATAAGACGGTTAAAGCGGAGGATGTCCACACGGCCGTTTTGGCTACGCTCACTGTGGGTGGTTACGCGAAAGTGATAGATTTGAAGGAGTTCAAAGCGAATACAATAAGGTATATATTCCAAAAGATGGAATAGCTGATATTAATATATTCATCTACTACTTTGTAAATTATCTTGCAGTGTCCTTGCACTATGCGACGATGGCCTAATCCCAATAGTATGATTTGTCCTTGATTCAATTTCATTCCGGGAAAAAATCTTTCCTGATCTAATGTCCGTTTCCGATTTATGAGCTCTATCAATTAGCTTTGTTCTTAGAATCTCCTCTTTACAAAGCATTTCATAAAACTCATTGATCAAGCTTTCATCCAATTGATTCAAACGGCTGTGAATGAAATCTCTTTTTTCGATTAAATTCATAATCTTCAATATTTTAACTTAAGCAAAGTTAACGAATAATTATTATATCCTATTTTAAATGCAAAGTTTTTCAACCTTATTGCCGCAATTTAATAAGTTTCCACTTCCCATTCTCCTTCACATGGGCCATCCCTTTGTAACAGCAGTTGCCATGGTAGTTGTTGCCCTCTTCGTAAATTAGCGGGGTAATCTCTTTGCCCGTTTTATCGATAAACCCAAACTTATCGCCTAACTTCACGGTAGCAAAACCACCAATAAAATGCCAGGTAAAATCATATTTTGGTGACACTACCTCCTTACCGCTTTCGTTCAGGTAGCCATATTTCCCAGCTAAGCGAACAGCCGCTAAACCTTCGGCAAAGGGATATGCAAGATCATATTGAGGCTCCACAACTATCTTCCCTGCCCCATCTTTATATCCATATTTATCGGTGGTGGCCGAATAAAAAGGGATTAGCTGGGCTTGCGCTGCCGTCCCTGCCAATATGAAGCAAATTACCAGAATTGTCTTCCCCGTCTTCATGTTTGAAATGTTTTTGAATATTTGAAAAGTTTGAAATGTTTGAATGGGATCCGGTCCCTGAGCTAGTCGAAGGGAAAAGGTTTGAAATGACTCAGTCGTTAGCTGAGTTTCTATTGTTTTCAAGACCGTTCAATAGAAAACTTCGTATCAACAAAATCAATCAAAACTTCTCCGTTTCATCGTTTCAATCCCCCAGTCCCCTCGTCTCCCCGTCTTTCCCCGTCTCTCCCCGGCCTATCCTCCATTTTCACTCCCCACGTCTCCGATGGCCGATCAGCCATGTACAACACCAATTCCCCACCCTTCAGGATGTCGGAATGCAGCAGAAATGATTTGGTATAGGGTTTTCCGTTCAGGGTCGCTTTTTGAATGTAGATATTCTGCTTTGTTAAACCGATCGCATGAATGGTGAAACGTTTGCCGTCATCAAAATTGAGCGTTGATTGGGCGGCCAAAGGAGATCCCAGGACATATTCCCCACTTGCCGGATTGACCGGATAAAACCCAATGGCGCTGAGCACGTACCAGGCGCTGGTTTGACCGCAATCGTCATTGCCGCACAATCCATTGGGCTGATTGCTGTAAAAATTAGTCAGAATATGGTTGACTTTTTCGGCTGTTTTTGCAGGTTTACCAATGTATGCGTATAGGTATGGCACATGGTGGCTTGGCTCATTCGAGAATTCCGATAGCCCGTAAAACCCATGATTTTTTAAATTCCGGTATGGTTTTTCCGGCCCATTGTACAAAGAATCCAATTTAGCTTCAAACTGAGCTTCTCCTCCCATCCTCTGAATCAAACCATACACATCCTGTGGAACGTACCAGGTGTAGATCCATGCGTTCCCCTCCTGGAATCCGATGGATTCGGCCGGATTAAAGGGGAGCATCCAGTTTCCGGCGCTATCTTTTGGACGAACAAAACCGGTGGCGGTATCAAATACATTTTTCCAGTATCCGCTTCTCTTCATGAATTCCCGGTAATCATCTGTAAGATGCAATTTTCTGGCTACTTGAGCGATACACCAGTCATCAAAGGCGTATTCGACCGTTTTTGTTACACCTCGTTGCCGGGGATCCTTGTCGTCGGGAACATAACCATATTGCCGGTAAAAATCAGATTCGCGAATATCCTGGTTGGCAGTTGCTTTCATGGCTTTGAATGCCGCCATGTAATCGAATCCGGTTATCCCTTTGAGAATGGCATCGGAAATCACCGGAAACGCATGGTAACCCGGCATCACATTGGCCTCGTTGAAATACATCTCCCACGAAGGGAGCAATCCATGCTGCCTGAAAAATGCCAGGTAGGAGTTGATAATATTCTGAACCCGATTGCTTTGCGTGAGAGTAAACAGAGGCGCGGTAGCCCGGAAGGTATCCCACAAAGAGTGTAGCGTATAAATGTTCTTTCCCTTGTACACTTGTTTATCGGCCCCCATGTAATTGTCCAATGCATCGTCATATCTGAAAGGGGCAAAATAGTTGTGGTAGACCGCAGTGTAAAAAGTCTCCTTAAAGGCTTTGTCATCAGATGCGACAACAATCTTACCCAACTCCTTCTCCCAGGCAGATTCCGCACCACGTTTAACCTTATCAAAGTCCCAGTCGGGAATCTCCTTCATTCCGGCCAAGGCCCCCTCCACTGAGACTGAGCTAATGGCCACTTTCAGCAACAATTTGGCTCCTCTCTTTGTGGCAGGAAAGGAGAGATATGTTTTGAGTCGCACGGCATTGGCCTGTTGCTTTGACCGCACCAGGGTGCCATCCGCGAATATTGAAACCTCTCCAAATGGTAGGCTCGTTTTGGCCACAAAATAAACAGTTCGTTCACCTACAAATCCGATGGAACGACGAAATCCCACAACAGTATGGTCATCAATTTTTCTGAAATAGCACTCCAACGGTTCGTCCCCATTGTGCCCAACCCTGGCCTCCACGCCATTCCCAAATCCAAGATCAATCCTCAGGAAGGCATTTTTAGCTTCCGGGAAAGTATACCGGTGCATACCGCAATGGGTCGTAGCCGTAAGTTCTGCTTTGATATCTGAGCTCTTTAAGATAACTGAATAATACCCTGGAGAAGCCCTCTCTTGCTGGTGGGAAAACTCACTACCTAAGGACTCCCAGGCAGGGTTTGCGCTGACAATTGGAAAAACCGAGATGTCGCACAAACTTTCGGCGCCCGTACCGCTATAATGCGTATGACTGAAACCCTGAATTTTTGTGCTTGAATAGTGATATCCGCTGCACCAGTTGTATCCATGCTCCCCATTGTCGGGACTTAACTGAACCATTCCAAATGGAACCAGCGCACCAGGAAAGGTATGGCCATCTTCATCGGTACCTATGAATGGATTTACATGGTTGATAAGCTTGTCGGTTGCATGGACATGTCCAAGACTGACAAAGAAGCACATAAAAGCGACTCGAATCAATTTTCCAGTCATTATCAGTTAGTTAGTAGTAAAACAATATCAGAACATCAAAAAGACCAAAGAGAAACATGCCTCTTAATCGCACCGTTAAAGGATTCGGGAATTGCCTAAAAGATTCGGAAAGTAATCCTTTGACAATTTTACCGATTTTTCCTGAATAAGTAAGTGAAGATGCCGCTATAATAAAATTAGTCAGAATTTGGTTTGATTACAAATTTTAATTCTATCTTTATCGTTATTAAGTCTAAATAATATTTATCGGAATATTTTGATTTACAAGCCTGATTTCAAACATCTTACTATAAACCACAAAAATAAAACATGCAAGGGTTTGATACGATTCCAGGCAGGAATGTGATGCTTGAAAAATATAAAACATTGAATCGACTCACAATTAATACAAATACCATAGAAGATCGGTTTAAAGAAAAGGTTGATGTATTTCTGGAAACAATGAACACGTTTAGGGCAAGAATGGACAGTGTTGTCAGTCGCGATAATGATCCGGCGGTGATCAGGCACCGGTCACGCGGGAAAATGGATGCACGAAGCAGAATCGAATTGCTGACAGACGAAAATACTCCGTTTCTGGAACTATCAGTTTTGGCAGCCTTTGGTCAGTATGAAGATCAGTTTCCATCGGCCGGTATTGTTACCGGTATCGGGAAAATTCATGGCAAAATGTGCATGATTGTTGCCAATGATGCGACGGTAAAGGGAGGTACCTATATTCGAGAGACGGTAAAAAAACATCTTCGGGCACAGGATATTGCCTTACGAAATCATCTGCCTTGCATCTATCTGGTCGATTCCGGCGGAATTTTTTTACCGGAACAGGCAAATACATTTCCAGACCTCGACGGATTTGGCAGGATCTTTTACAACCAGGCACAAATGTCGGCGAAAGGTATCCCACAACTCTCCATCGTAATGGGATCATGTACTGCAGGAGGGGCTTATGTTCCTGCGATGAGCGACGAGACCATCATTGTCAGGAACCAGGGAACCATATTTATAGGTGGCCCGCCGCTGGTAAAGGCCGCAACAGGAGAAGAGGTTACCGCTGAGGAGCTTGGCGGCGCTATGGTTCACACCTGCATATCGGGTGTTGCAGATCATATGGCGGAAAATGAGGTAGATGCAATCAGAATTTGCCGCAATATCCTGGAATTAATTCCCGCAAACGAATCTCAGCATTACGAACCGCATGCCATCGAAGAACCTGCCTATAACCAACAAGATATCTACAGTTTTGCACCAACGGATTTGAGAAAACCCATAGATATCCATGCAATTATTGCGAGAATTACCGATGGAAGCAAGTTTGAGGAGTTTAAACAGAATTACGGAACGACGCTCGTAACCGGATACGCAAGGATCATGGGATTTCCAGTAGGGATCATTGCCAACAATGGTTTCCTGACTTCAGAAGCATCGCTCAAGGGGGCCCATTTTATTGAGCTCTGCAATTTCCGAAAGATACCTCTCCTCTTCCTTCAAAACATCTCCGGGTTTATTGTTGGGAAAAGATATGAGCACGAAGGGATTGCCCGCAATGGGGCCAAGTTGATACATGCCGTTGCAACGGTAGTAGTTCCGAAAATCACCGTCATTATTGGCGGCTCTTTCGGCGCCGGAAACTATGCCATGGCCGGCCGGGCCCATAATCCCGATTTCCTTTTCATGTGGCCCAATGCCAGAATCGGCGTGATGGGCGGACAACAGGCCCAGGATGTTCTCAATTCAATCAAAGAATATAACAACAAAGACCTCGTAAAAAAATTTGAAGATGAAAGCAGCGCCTACTTCAGTACTTCACGACTTTGGGACGATGGAATTATCGATCCGGTCGATACCAGGGCGGTAGTAGGAGTAGCTATTTCGATCGCCTCCAACAAAAAAACAGCTCCGCCACGAAACGGGGTTTTTAGAATGTAAAACTTAATAATAATCTGAAATGGAATTCAAAACATTTGTTACCGAAGTATACCGATCCATTGATCGTAAAGACGCCTCCAGCTTTGCACGATTCATTACACCCAATGGATCATTCCGCTTTGCAAATAATCCTGCTGCAACCGGAACAGCAGCGATAGAAGCCTATGTTGCCGGGTTCTTTCAAAGTCTGAAAGGCATCAACCACTCCAATCTGGAGTCCTGGAACGCAGGAGATGCCATATTTGTCAATGGCACTGTAAAGTACACCCGTCACAACGATACTACCCTGGAAGTTCCTTTCTCATGCACCTGGAAAATGAAAGATCAGCTGATAGACCAGTATCTGATCTTTATCGACAGTTCTGAATTGTACCAATAAAATTTTCGGTACTATTCCAAAGCAATCCTCATCAATAAAACCATGGACAACTATCAAACGATTCGGGCTGAATTTGATGGATCCGTTGTTACCGTTTGGCTTGCTCGGCCTGAGGTACACAATGCCCTAAATAGTAAAATGATACTCGAAATTTCTTCATTTTTCTCAAGACTTGAGGAGATGGATGAGGTCAGGTTTGTTGTTATCAGGGGAGAAGGGAAATCATTTTGTTCGGGAGCCGATCTCCAGTGGATGAAAAATGCATTTTCACTGGCTAAGGAGGAGAACCTGAAAGAGAGTGAAGAGCTGTCGAAGATGTTCAGTACAATCTTTCAAAGCAGCAAAATCGTAATAGCAGTGGTTCATGGGAATGTTTTTGGCGGAGGAAACGGGTTGGTGGCAGTTTGTGATTTGGCTTTTGGCCTCTCCAACTCCAGATTCTCTTTGAGCGAAACCAGAATTGGAATGGCTGCTGCAACGATCACACCCTATTTGCTGCAGAAAATCAGGACCAGCGATCTGAAAGAGTTGATTTTTTCTGCAAGAAGCTTCAATGGTAATGAGGCTGTAAAATATGGATTGCTGAACCATACCTTTTCTTCATCCGAGACATTAGACTATTACCTAAGTGGTCTGTTGATCCAAATGGAGGAAAACGGAAGGGAGGCAATTATGACGTCAAAACAGCTGATTAACCGGATAACCATGCAGTCACTGAGCGAAACAATGGAACATATCCCCGGTTTGTTGGCACAGATAAGAGTCTCCCCTGAAGCACAAGAGGGCTTTTCAGCATTTCTCGAGAAGAGAAAACCCAATTGGTAATTTTAGTGATGAAGCCGGATTCAGAAACAAAAAAAGAATAACAAAAGTGTCAATGGCCTTGCTGGATAAATTATTGGTGGCGAACAGGGGTGAAATAGCTTTGCGCATTATCAAATCGGCAAAGAAGCTAGGGATCAAAACGGTTGCCATCTATACGGAAGCGGATAAAGCGTCAGGGTATGTTATGCTGGCGGATGAGAAAGTCTCCATGGGAAATGATGGGCTTAGTTCGACCTTTCTGAACATAGACCGAATCATTGGGATTGCACTATCGACCGGTTCAAGTGCAATACATCCCGGTTATGGATTTCTCTCTGAAAACTCCGGTTTGGCCAGGGCCTGTGAAGAGAATCAACTCATTTTTGTAGGTCCGGGTTCTGAGGTACTTGAACTCATGGGAAACAAGCCCGAAGCGAAACGGCTGGCATCCAGGCTTGGAATACCGGTGATCGTGGGTCACAAAATTGAATTTACAGGCATACCTACCAGTGAACCAATTGAATTTCCGGCGTTGATCAAGGCGTCCCACGGCGGCGGCGGTAAAGGGATGAAAATTGTCCACAACCTGGAGGAACTCACAAAACAGGCTGAACAATCGTCGCGCGCCGCTTTGAACTATTTTGGGAACGGGGCAATTTTTGTTGAGAAACTGATTGACAATGCCCGGCATGTCGAAGTACAACTACTGGGGGATCAGCATGGTCATCTCATTCATTTATACGAACGGGAGTGTTCCATTCAGCGAAACCATCAGAAAATAATAGAAGAGGCACCGGCACTATTTTTAACAAGCGAGTTACGTACAAGGTTGCTGAACGACTCCGTAAAGATCGGGAATGCAGTTAACTACCAGGGTGCCGGAACTGTTGAATTTCTGATTGATGAATCAGGAGACTACTTTTTTATGGAGATGAATCCTCGCATTCAGGTCGAACATGCTATCACAGAACAGATTACCGGAATTGATATTATCGCTGAGCAGTTAAGAATCGCATCCGGATTACCGCTCTCCTTCTCGCAAGAACAGGTGATCACCGAAGGACATGCCATAGAGGTACGGGTTTACGCGGAAGATCCGGCAAAAGAGTTTACTCCGTCCCCCGCTGTATTACACCATATCAATTTGCCGGAACATCCTGACCTGAGAATTGAGGCTGACTTGAGCCTGAAACATCCTACCGGGAATCAATTTGATCCATTGTTGCTCAAACTGATCGCCTGGGGTGCAAACCGCAAACAAGCAATCAATCTACTACTAAAAAATATCGGAGAGTTGAATATTATTGGTCCTGAAACCAATGCAAAATATCTCGAAAGTATACTCGACCATGATCAGTACCAGGGAAACAATATTTCGGTTGAATTCTGCAAAAATAATCACCTTTCCCTGGTTAAATACGTTGATGAAAAAATTACCCGATCCGAATTGACCTATTTATTTGCAGTTGCGGTGGCAAAAAATTACCTGAAAATTGATGGTAAAACTGACATGGATCCATGGAAATACCTTGGATACTGGAGATTAACAACATCTCTTATTCCTATTGCCATTGACGATCATTTGTATCACTTACCTCTTCATGTTAACAATAAAACCAATACGTACTATGTGTGGAACGGGGTAAAAACAGAATTCAAGGCTACGAACTTGTCTGAAAACGCTATTGCAATTTCAATTAACGGACTTACAAAAAGATTTTTTTATCAGTTAGGGAGACAAAGGG
>JBBIUJ010000015.1:0-24395 GCA_037440345.1 Prolixibacter sp. | reverse complement strand
AAGATCTATATAAGTTTGTGCGGCGATCTGAGATGGATTTATTTCCAGACATTGACGAAAACTATTGAGCGCATCACCCCAATTTTGGTTGTTGTAATGAATCTCACCGGCTAGGAAGGCGGCCTCTGAATTCCCTCTCAGTGCAGGTTGGTCAAGCAATTTTAACGCCTCCAGAAAATCTCCCTGATCCTTGAGTTGCCTGGCTTTGAAAATTATATCCTTCATAGAAATTTTTAATGCGAAAATTGAACCCTTCGACTTCGCTCAGGGACCGGTTCTATATTCCACATTCCCAGTTTATCCATCAGATCTCGTGACAGAATCAACTCCCTTGATGTTTTTTAGCTTTTGCATCAGGAAATCGAGATGGTGGGTATCGTTGACATAAACCCGCAAGATTCCTTCGAAAGTGCTGGTTTCGCTATTGATGGTAATGGACCGCATTTGCACGCCAACCTCTTTGGCAATGATATGGGTCAAATCATTCACCATGCCAATTCTGTCTGTGCCTGCAACCCTTATGGTAGCCTGGAAGGAGTTCCTTTTACCGGTGGAACGCCATTTGGCTTTGATCAGCCTGTATGGATACCTTTCTGTCATCTGTTTGGCATTCGGGCAGGCTAACCTATGTATTTTTATTCCTTCACGGATGGTCACGAAACCAAAGATATCATCACCAAAGATTGGATTGCAGCATGCCGCCAGCTTATAATTGACATTTTTCAAATCGTTGTCAATGACCAAATAATCATCGCCGGAATCAAAGGACAACTCTTTAAGCTCCGTTGGTGCCAATATTTCAGCCAGACGCTCTTTAGCGCTCTCCTCTTCGTGAACCGTAATAACCTCCTTAACACCCAGAGGGTCTATCTTTCCCGTTGAAACATGGTAATAGAGTTCGGAGGCCAGTTTCAGCTTATAGTGTTTCAACAGATCACGGATCACCTGATCGTTCAGCTCAATTTTCCAATTTTTAAACTTGCGCCTGAGAATCTCTTTTCCGTTTTCCGATTCACGTTTTTGTTCCTCATTGAGACTCGCTTTGATTCTGGATTTAGCTTTCGTGGTAACAACAAAATCCAACCAGTCGAGCTTGGGTTTTTGACTATTGGAGGTTTCCACAATGGGTTGGTCTCCATTTTTCAAACGATATTTCAATGTCACCAGTTTCCCGTTGACTTTACCTCCTACACAATGATCGCCAATTTGCGAGTGGATTTCGTATGCAAAATCAAGCAATGTAGCGCCTGCGCGAAGTTTGATCAGGTCGCCTTTTGGCGTGAAGACAAATATCTCATCATCGTAAATGTTGACTTTGAAATCTTCGATAAAATCGGCCGGACTGAGCTGCGGGTTTTCAAGAATCTCCCGTATATTCTTGAGCCAATCGTCCAACTCCTTGCCACCGGCTTTTCCCTCCTTGTATCGCCAGTGGGATGCCAGACCATTTTCGGCCACATCATCCATCCTCCTGGTCCTAATCTGTACCTCTACCCACTTTTTATCAGGTCCCAGAACGGTCGTATGCAAAGATTCATATCCGTTTGACTTGGGGAAAGTGATCCAGTCGCGTAACCGTTCAGGATTGGAAAGGTACTCCTCCGTGACAACTGAGAAGACCTGCCAACACTCGGCCTTCTCATTTTCGGGTTTTGAATTCAGAATAACCCGGATCGCAAAAAGATCGTACACCTCATGAAAATCGACCTCCTGCTTTTTCATTTTGTTCCAGATGGAATAAATCGACTTGGTGCGCGCCTTCATCTCAAAATCAAAACCACGCCCTTTCAGCTTTTTCTCAATGGGTTTCACAAATGCGGAGACAAAATTGGCCCTTTCTACAGTTGTTTCCTGCAATTTTTCAACAATATTCTTATAATCCTCTGAATGAAGATACTTTAAGGACAGATCCAGCAGTTCTGAATTAATTTTATACAGCCCCAACCGGTGAGCCAATGGTGCATAGAGATGCCACGAATCGATCGAGAAACGCTGCTGTAATGCGACTGGCAGATTGCCAAGGTTACGCATATCTTGCAGCTGGTCGGCTATTTTAATTAAAATTACACGAACATCGCCGGACAGCGCCATCATCAGGCGCCTAAAATTCTCACTCTGAACAGCAATATTCTCCGTGTTCAGAGAGTTAATTTTTATGATGCCATCCAGTATTTCTGCTACTCCTTGCCTGTACTCCCTTTTGATTTCAATGGCCGAAAATGGATGATGTACTTGATCAAAAACATTATGCAATAGACAGGCAATCAGGGAATCGGTGGAAAGGCCTAACTCCAGGACAGCAATCCGGCCAACGGCAATGGAATGGTGAAGGATAAACTCTCCATTTTCCCATTTTGAATCACCCAAGGTTACCAAGGCTTGATCCATTGCCTTTTGGACCAAGAGGTGGTCGACTTCAGGAATCTTTGGCCTGCATTCGGTCATTAATGCCTTGAAACTATCTCTAATTCGCTCAATACCTGTTGATTCCATATGTAAACATTTTAACTTTCCCCAAGCTCCACCCTTCCAAAAAACTGCGGTAGGTGAAAATCCGGATTCGCAGCATTGATACTGCTCCATGACAGAAAATGAGGACGGGACGTCAAATCCCCGCATTTGTAAAAATTGGCAGTAAAAGTAGAACCAGCTCTTATCCCAAGCAATTTCAAAGGGATTGCCACACTCAAATTCCAATCAAAACAATCCCCTTCTGATGGAAGGTTATTACTGTCTATGGTCGGAAAACGAAGTATTTGGTCCATCTCCGCGGGCGAAAGCTTCACCCTTTCAGATTTGGTCCCAATGGCCGAAAGACAAACCCCCAATACATTGAATTCAAAATTTCTGTAGACGACACCAGCATCACTTGCACAGTTATCTTCTCCTCCGCGGGAGAAAAAAAACTCCACACAAGAGTCTTCCCAGACTGCCTCCTGATCAACCCTGGCCTTAGCCCTGAAATGGTCTCCTCGTACCTCAAAACTAATCCAAAGATGTTGATCGGAATAAACGGCAAAAAGCCTTACTTCAGGCTTAAAAGGATACTCTATCCAATTTATTTTATCAACCGGAATAAGAACGCCAACTTTTTTGATCTTATCATCTATTCCCTGATTATCTGACAATAGGGTATCCCCAAGGTAGGGAATAATCAATTTGTGTGTATCGCCTCTGCTTATCATGTGCTATTGAATTAAACTAATAGTAATATTAACTCAAAAAGGCTTCAAAAAAAAATGCTAATTTTCGGTAGAAATTACAAGTTCCAATGATCCGAAAATGGACGATACGTCTTTTGTTATTACTGGCCTTTCTGTGGCTGGCCTTCTCTATATTTGTTTTATGGATCAATCTGGAAGTCACCAAAACAGGCAAGCAGTTCTCTTATGATTCGGTTGGGGCAATTCCTCACAACCATTGCGCTGTGGTGCTTGGAACGAACAAATTCATTACTGCAGGAAAGATCAACCTCTATTACACCTACCGGATTCAGGCAGCCGTACTACTTTTTAAAAGCAAAAAAATAGATTTTATCATAGTTAGTGGCGATAACAAACACCGAAGTTACAACGAACCTGTTTCCATGTTCAACGATCTCGTAGAAGCAGGGATCCCGAAAGAACGCATTGTACTTGATTATGCCGGATTTCGCACACTTGACTCAGTTGTTCGATGCTACATGGTATTTGGCCAGCACAGGTTCACTATCATATCCCAGCCATTTCACAACCATAGGGCAGTTTTTATTGGGAGAAAAAGAGGGCTTGAGGTAATTGCATTTAACGCCGGGGACCTGAATGGAAGGCCTTCGATCAAAGTCATTATTAGGGAAATTGGCGCCAGGGTCCTGCTTGCCTACGACCTGATAATTGGGACTCAACCTCATTTTTTGGGGGAACAGGTTAAGATCCCGGAGTAGAAACAATTACAAATTAAAGATTAAAGATTATGAATGATTTAAATTCAAGCTCTTTCTATCTTAGGTAATGTTGTGTAATTTGTAATCTGTAATTTGTAATTTGTAATTGATCCTTGCTATGGTCAAAACACTAAAAGATATTCAGAAAGCAGAGGCGATGTTGCTTAATGTCGGCACATTGCTAATGAGCTCAGGAGCCAGTACAGGCAGGGTCAGAACAACGGTCAACAGGATTGCTGACGCCCTTGGATACAACATCGAATTGCTGATAACCAACCGATCACTGATGTTGAAAGTGATTGACGAGGAGAACGATCATTTCATTGCCAGCTTGAAACGAACCTCCCCGCATGGTGTCAACTTTAGGGTAGTCTCAGGAATAAGCAGGATGAGTTGGAAAGTGGTGGAAGAGAATTGGAGCATTCCTCAAATCAATAGCGAAATTGAACGACTGGTTGCCCTTCCCCACTATCCAAGGCTTGTCATTCTCTCATCAGTAGCTCTTGCAGGCAGTTCGTTCTGTGCGCTTTTTGGCGGAAAAGGAATAGAGTTGGTGGTCGCTTACATCGCCACATTTTTTGGTTTATTCATCCGGCAGGAGTCATTAAAGAAGAGGTTTAATCCTTACGTATCGATCTTTTTTGCCTCTTTTTCGGCATCGCTCCTTTCCGGACTTTCCGTATACCTCGGCTTGGGTAAATCGCCCGACCTGGCTTTTGCCACCTCAGTATTGTTTCTTGTACCTGGAGTCCCGCTCATCAATTCATTTACCGATATGATAGATGGAAATATCCTGAATGGTATCGTCAGGGGAATCCATGGTCTTATTATCGCTTTCGCTATTGCGCTGGGTTTGCTTTGTGCCAAATCTCTTTTTAACATTTAAGCCGATGGACTTTGTCAATATTTTAGAAAAAGGGTTTTGGGCAGGACTGGCAGCGCTGGGATTTGCCATCCTTTTCAATGTGCCCCAGCGAACCTTATTCGTTATTTGGGCCATGGGCGCGTTGGGTGGACTATTGAAGTTTCTTTTGCTCGGATGGGAAATAAATATCGTACTCGCCTCACTTGCAGGAGCCTCGCTTATTGGTATACTCAGTGTTTATGCAGCCCACAACAAACATGCACCGCCTTTGGTTTTTTCAATCCCATCAGTCATTCCAATGGTTCCGGGAGCTTTTGCCTACCGGATGATGCTTGGGTGCATGGAGTTGGTCGGGACTTCAAGTAATTCTGTAACCTATCTGAAAACACTGGCTGAAACTACCAACAATGGTTTGAAGGCAATATTTATTTTGATCGCATTGTCTGCAGGCGTTGCCATCCCTATGTTGGTAACCAGGAAGGATACTTTTAAACGGATTAAAAGTAGTGAGGAACAGGAGTGAGTTTAAACGGGAGGGTGGGCGCTGAGAAGGTGAGAAAATGAAAAGCAACGAATCCTGATTCTTTCAAAAGGGCGAAGGAAAATAGATTGAAATAGGTGGAAATAAACAAAAATCAGATTGACAATGATTGAATTTGAATGGTGAAGGTTTATCCTCGTTAATTTCGTGTTACCTCAATATAAGCCCCAAACCGATGTTCTTGTAGTGGTGGTGTCAGGGGTAGAAAGCCGCTTACAATCTTGTTTTCCTTCATGACAAGTGGCTTATTCAATTTTTGTTTTATGCAAAAATCCAGGAAATTGATATTCTTTGAATAGAAAATCTGCATAAATCCGGATGTCTGCGCGGCAAGATGCTCCCTTAATTTCAGCGCTATGGCTCCCATGGTAAACCGTCCGTTTATTTCGACCATTGGCTGAAACCTCAGTTTGCCTGTATCGTCTTTGTAAATCAAAGCATCCACCCCAATCCAGCCTTCGTAAAGAGAAGAGTAACCGCTTTCATTTAGCGCTTCCTGCAAGAGTTGAACCATCTCAATATGGTGCTTTTCGATAAATTCCGATACCCCGTTAGGCAAAATAGGGGTGTCAGTCAGCAGGTTTCTTACATATCTTCCTTTGGAGTCTGTTTCAAAGAAAGTACGTCCCATATACCTGATCTCTCCTGACCTGGAAAGAAACTGGAAAGAAAGATCCACTATTTTTTCCAACCATGGTTCGATTGTCACAAACCCCTGCTGATTGAACATACCACTCAATACCTCGTCATTTTTAGCTTTCATATCTTGGTTAGGAAATAGGAGTAACCCCCTGCCCGATGAACTCCATGGAGTTTTGACCACTGCCTTCCCTCTTCGATCCAGCTCTGTATAAATCTGATCCAGGTTGAAACAGACCACAGGTAGATTCGCAGGCTCGGGTAACCAGTTCAAAGAATATTTCCCAATCATCCTGGCAAGCAAATCCAGCGCGGTAAGGCGACTGTACAAATTTTTGTGAGCCTCCTGCCAGGTGGCAACAGCCGACTTTTTGAATTCATCCTGGTAAGAATTAAAGGCGGATTTGAACAGTTGTAGCAAAGCCGGACTCCACCCCCAGGGCTGAAGGGTCCCTTTCGGTTGGGCGAGCCACGAGGGATTGGCCATCGCCTCCTTCAAATTGATCAATGCAGGAAGTCTAAATCCAAGATTCCGCATCTCCAGATTGTAGCAATTGTCCACTGTCCCTGGCACCAGCACCTGGTCCCATTCATTAGCAATCCAGGCCGGTAAATATCCCAGATCCGATTCAAACTTCCGCAACCGTGCCGGAGCCGTGTAAAAGGGCGATCCGTTGGCAATGGCCGGTTCGCAGGTTGGGTTAAAAAAATAGGTATCGGGACGCATGAATCAATGTGAAAATTGGAAAGTGTGGAAATTTGAAAATTATTGGATTTGAACTGAATGAAGATAGCATTTTGAAATATAGATAAAGATAATTCCTTTTTATCATTTTCACATTTCCCAATTTCCACATTATTCTTGCTAAATTTACATCCTATAGCAATTAATCAACATTCCATGAAAACTCCTAAATTTCTAATCTGCAGTGATCCACTCAATGATGAGTCGGCCGAAATGATATTGCATTCCCACCACCCCAAATTTCTGGCTCAGGTTACTCCCATCCCTTTTGATGAAATTGAAAACCGGACGGACAAACAATTTGCCGATGCCTTGTATGTCAATGCGGACGGAGTGATGGAGATTTACCGTATCTCCATTGTGGATATTTATGAGCGTGCAGAAGCCGAAGATATTCAGGATGAAATCTTTCCCGCTACGGATTACTTCTGCAAATACCTTCAATTGATGGAAAAAGAGGAAGGCGTGACGCCAGGATTTCCTGTAAAAGATTTCAATCCTGAATTACCCGGATTGAAAATCCTGCATGCTCCAGACCTGTGGACAGTTGTCTACAATGGAATGGTTGCTGAATTTGGTACTGAGGATGAGATGGATGACTTTCTTGAAACAGATCTGAACATCGAAAGCGATCTGCTGGACAAAGGTGTCATCAATCAGTTCGATTGAAGTATTTCCAAACCGGAAATCCAATGACCGACAGCAGGATAATCATGGTACCCAGATAGAATCCGGTGGTCATTCTTTCGGCCTCTCCAAAAATAAAGAAGGCCATCACAATTCCATAGACAGGCTCCAAATTGATAGAAAGTGTGACAGTGAAGGCAGATAGATGTTTCATAACGGCTACCTGGACCGTATGGGCGAAAGCAGTACAAATGGTAGCCAGTATCACCAGATAAAATAGATCCATCAAGGAAGGAACGATGGAAGGGAAAAAGAATCCCCTTCCGGATGCAGTAATGTATATTGTTAGGCTGATCAGTCCGCCGATCATCTCAAAAAAGCTGATCTTCACAGCGCTGTGTTTGGCAACCAGCTTTTTGTTCAATACAGTAAACAATCCAGCCAGAAAAGCAGAAAGTAGGGCAACCATCATCCCCAAGGCATAATGTGTTTCAAACCGGAAGATGAGATAAAGCCCAACGATGATAACCAAACCGATAAGCACTTCATAAATATCTACCCTTTTACGGGAGAAAAATGGTTCCAGAAAACTGGTAAACAAAGTTGTGGTAGCAAAACAGCCTAATGTTACCGAGACATTTGACAATTTTATGGCTCCATAAAAAGTTACCCAATGGAGCGCAATAATCATTCCAACTCCGAAAAAGACCATTAACTCCTTACGGGAAATCTCAAGCGGTTCCCTCTTGTATTTCAAATAGATAAACAATGTAATAATGGCCAGCAACATCCTGTACCAAACCAATTCGAGCGCTGGAATGTCGATGAGTTTGCCCAAAATCGCCGTAAATCCATAGATGAGGACGATCAGATGAAGCTTAAGATAGGTGGCAAGCAGCTCTTTTCTCAAAATAATCTTATTTTTCATCAAAAATAGCAACGTTTCAGATATATATTATATTTGCATAAACGATTTATTGTAAAATAAGGAGTTTCCAAAATGCAAAAAACAACAACCTATGGTTTTAGACAGCATTGAAAATGCAACCCGCTATCTTAGTTTGGGTAATGGAATTGCCCAAGCGCTTCGTTACATTCAGGACCACGACTTCAGCGAGGTTGAACCCGGGAGATATCAATTAGATGGTGATCATTTTGTGATGCTGGTCAATGAATATGAATGCACATGTACCGACGAATGCAGACTGGAAGGGCATCGTAAGTACATTGACCTGCAATATTGGGTAAAAGGGTGCGAGTTGATGGGACATGACATTTTAGGTAACCAGCCTGTTCTAGAGCCTTACAACGAAAAGACCGACTGTGCTTTCTACAACTGCATTGCCTCCTTCTCCAGACTTTTGCCAGGAATGTTTGTCATCTATTATCCTTCTGATCTCCACACTGCCAATTCTGATCCCCTTTCGAAAGAGCGGGTGAAGAAAATCGTTTTCAAGATCCAGGTTGAGTAGTCATCTTTTTGATTGACCGGCAGAGCTCCTCAAGGGTTGCAACATTTTGGGAGATTCCTGAGTGAATAATATTCCAGCCTTTCGGTTGCTGATGTATCTCTAGGAACGAAGACGGAGAGACGGAGGGACGGAGGGACGGAGAGACCGGGGGATTAGAAATAACTTCGAAACCAAGGCGTTCCAAAGCTTTTTTTGCATAAATTAATTCCTGACCTGAGGCTGTTAGATTAACCACCCCATTATATTCCCTTTTGATACGAAAATCATCCCTTTGCGGATCAAATCTCAGGTGCTGGTTGTTAGGGAACAGGGCTTCAAAAAATCCCGCGGAGGCCATCTCCTCAGGGATTCCTTCAACAACACGATCTTCCAGCATCAGCCAGATACGATCGGCCATTGTGAGCGCCGTGTTCAGATCATGCGTGGAGAAGATGATACTTTTACCCTGCTCGCCAACCAAATTATGCAATATCCTGACAATTTCATACTTGTTCGAAATATCCAGAAAGGCAGTGGGTTCATCCAGTACCATGATTCTGGTATCTTGTGCCAGCGCCCTGGCAATCATGGCCCGCTGGCGTTCTCCGTCGGAAATTCGATTGACAGGTCGATTTTCGTAGCCGGACAGTCCGGTTTGGAGAATCGCCCTGTCAATGATCATCCGATCGTTATCGGTCAGTTGCCCAAACCAGTTGGTATATGGGAACCTGCCAAGTCCAACCATTTCGCGGACCGTCAGATTGGCCACCCGGACAATCTCGGTAGAGACAAAACTCATCTCTTTTGCAAGATCTGCGGCTGAGAATGCCGAAACAGATCGATGGCGTACCAATAACTCACCGGCGAGTGGAGGCATAAATCCGGCGATGGTTTTCAGCAAGGTACTTTTCCCGATGCCATTCCCACCGATCAACGCAACCATCTCCCCACTCAGGGCGTGAAGGGAGATATCCTTTTTCACCACCGTCGATGCGGTTGATCGTTCCCTGTAACCGATAGAGACTCCTTTGCACTCAATGTAAATATCTTCTTGCATGTCAGATAGCCCCAATTTTTTTATGCTGAAAAATTATCCAGACAACCACAGGAATACCGAGCAGCGATGTCACAGAATTGATAGGTAAAGTAACCGCATAACCCGGAAGTTGCGAAATAAGATCGCCTGTCACCATCACGATGGAGCCCATTAGCATGGTGGCGGGAATCAATTTGCTGTGCAACGGAGAATGGAAAAGTTTTCTGGCAAGATGCGGAACAATGATACCAACAAATCCGATCGGCCCGCAAAAAGCTGTGATGCTACCGGCAAGAATGGAGGTGGATGCAAAGGTAAGAAGATAGGCCAGACGAATATTCATCCCCATGCTTTTAGCATAGTTCTCACCCAATAAAAAAGCATCCAAAAATTTAGCTGAGAAAAGCGAAACCAGTAAACCTGCAGCCACAGAAGGAACAAGCACCCACAACTGATCGCGGGTGGTGCCCCCCAAACTTCCCATGGTCCAGACGATGAATGATTTGAGCGTCGATTCGTTGCTGAAATATTGCAGAACATTTACCACAGCCAATATCGCACCCGAAATCAGGATGCCCAGTATCAGAACCGTCATCAGATCGCGTAACCTGGAGGCCAGCATCACGACCAGGGACATCATACAACCGGCGCCAAGCCAGGCTGCCAGAACGATACTCCAGGAACCGGCAATAGAAAAAAGAGGAGTTCCACCGAAAATCCAGCCGGCCGAAAGAACAAACAGGGCAACTCCAAGACTCGCGCCTGAACTTATACCCAGGATATCGGGACCTGCCACGGGATTTCTGAAGATGGTTTGCATTTGCAATCCGGCAACTGAGAGGGCGGCTCCCGCCAGAATAGCAGTAATTGCCTTTGGAATTCTAAATTGAAACAGAATGGCAGCGATCTGAGGATCAGAAGATGAGGGATGAAACAATGTTGAAATAGATTGATATAAGGAAATATGTACCGAGCCTGACAGCAGATCGAGCAGAAAAAGAGCTACCAGAACCCCCATCAATAAAACAAATCCGACTGTGCTATTTCTAAAAAACCTCATCTTAAATTTCTGATCATATCACCCATTTACTTTCCACCTATTTCTATCTATTTCCACCTCTTACACCTATTCAATCTTCTTATAATAACTAAAATCCTTACGATCGATTAATCCCGGATGAAATATCTTCACCAAATCGGCCAAAACCAGGTCCGGATGTACTACCCCACTCTCCCAATAATCATTTCCACTACCGGGGACAGCTCGAAGGTTGTTGTTGAAAATCTGCTGGTTTTTCACAGCCGGAAGATCTGAATAGCGCGGATCAAATGCCAGCAATTCGCTTTTGGTGTTTACACTTCCGCAATTGATCCAGAAATCAGCATTGGCCGCACGCAGAAAAACCTCTTCCAAAGATACTGGGAATGCCTCTTTCGACCGGTTTTCCCGCCATAAAAATTTTCCGCCTGCATCTTCAATCAACACCGCTAAATTGGATTGCCCCCCCGCAATCCACCAGGTGTCCTTGAATGGAAGACCGGTGAGGACAGTGGGTCTCTCTTGCACTTTTGAAACAATAGATTTGATCTCCTGGTAGTTGTATTTGATCTTTTCAAAAGTGGAATCAGCCACTGCCCCCTTCCCAAAAAAGGCGCCGAAAAACTTGAGCCATTCTGCCTTTGCCAATGGACTCTGCTCAAGGTATTCGCCCACCAAAACAACCTGAATACCAAGATCATGCAGCTTATTGATCTGTGTATTGATTTCAGCTCCAACGCCAAAAGCAAAAACAACATCCGGCTTCAATTGGATAATCATCTCATAATTAAGACCTTGTTCGTATCCAACTTCCCGGATACGGTTCTCAGAAACACCCTTTCGTACCTCAGGGTTGGTCAGATAGTTTGTACCCGACAAGCCAACGATAGTGGCAACCTCCCCCAGGGCATCCAAATAACCAATATGAGTGGTTGATAGGCAGATAACCCTCTTAACCGGTGTAAGAATGACTTGTTGCCCTTTAAGTTCATCAGGGATTTTCTCACCCCGATTCAGGAGATGATATTCGAAAATAATGTCGGTTGAATTTTGCCAGGGATTAGCAACAATCAACTTTTGCCAGGATTCTTTTTGTTGAATGGTAAAGCCGGAGGCCTCCATGTTCCTGGCAATCCCGGATTTATAAACTGAAGATTTTTTACGAGACGGGTCAGACAAACAACTGCACAAACAGCCAACTGAAAGGAGGAAAATAACAACTCGGTGCAGCATTGGGATGAATTTTGTACAAAGGTGAAAATAAATTGACTATCTGCTTCTGATAACCCTTACTTTCAACACCTCTTTTTTGGTCAATGTCTCGACAGTAATAAAATAGACAGCCGATTCAAGTTGACTGATGTTCAATTCTATCGGTGTAGTGGTTAACATTCGCTGCGATTCATATATCTTTCTTCCCAATAAATCATAAAAATCAACCCTGCCAAACTCCTCTTTGCCTGAATTGACCAGATAAAGCTGATTTACCGAAGGGTCGGTAGGATAATAAATTTTGAACTGGGTATTCCCTGCCGGTGTTGGTCCGGGAGTATCCGGGGCGAATGTTGTGCTACATCCATAGGAATTGATCAAAAGTGAGGTTTTCACATTGAATTCAGGAACCCAGTAAAAGGGTTGCCAGCTTCCGCCGATTTGGCAAAATGCCCTGTTCTGGTCACTGTTGGTACGTGGAGCGGCACTGTAAACTGCAACCGTATCACTTGAGATGTTGTAGTAGTTGATGTCGTAGCCTATAAAATATTTGCCGGTAATTGTTAGCGGTTGATCCAGAACCAGCAAATTCATTGTTTGTGCGTTCAGCGACTTAATGGGAACCTTGATGGATTTCAATACCGCGCCGGGAATACCCGTACCCGCATCAACACCATAAATTTGAAACACGACAGTACTGTTGTAATTGTTCACTCCAGTGGTAGCCTTGCCCACACCCACCGAAATGGCCGATAATGTAGTCTTATCCGTCGTCTTAAACTCTTGCGCATAACTCGTTATCCTCATGGAATTGTGCCCCGAGATGTAACCTCTGCCATAAGGCATTTTTGTCAATTGGTACTTTTCACCTGTGCCAACATCCGAAAACTGATCGCATGTCGAACCGGGTGCATAAGGATCCATCGCATCCAATTTGGGTATACCAGTATTGGCAGGATCAAGCCATTTTTTCAGCTGTCGGGTTGCTTGAGAATAGTAGTTCCACTGGTAAGCAAACATGGAAAAATAGTCATCGGTTGAATTTTCACAAGTAGCATTACCTCCTGTCAATGAGCCTATTACCAAATTATCATTACTAAAGAGAGGTCCTCCTGAAGAACCAGGCTCCGTTGTTCCGATGTCCCATTGTTTGATCAGCCAAAAGCTGTTATGTAAATGTCCCTGAGAATTATAGGTTGCCATACCAACGGGTGGATCATTGTCAATAGAGACTTTTTTGACATCTCCCTTAGGATGATGGATTGCCCTGGTTGATGTCGGAACTGTCTTGCTGTGGTCCCAACCGGCATAATAGGGCCGATACTCAGGAGGAGGTAACATTTCGAGCTCAACCAGTGTAAAGTCGAGAGAGTCTGATCGGGCCCGCAGAATGGAGCCAGTCATTGTTTGATTCCCAAATCCGTTGACGCTACTTCCGGTGCCACAGAATGGACTTTCATAATTGAAAGAAAATACCGTTTGCTGTGCGTCATTTGCACTGGTAATGCAGTGCCCGGCTGTTAGAAGATAGGGCGTTTTATCAAGTTTTGTGTTATTGACCAGTGTTCCCGTACAAAGATCTGTTCCAGCTATAACCAACTGAACCACTGCCTCTTTCTCTTTTCTTACAATGGCCGCACCAGCACAGTAAACATCCATGTTGCAAACACCTGCATCGCCCAGTGGCCGGTTACCAATGGAATTCTTGTATCCGTGGTTGACTTTCGAAATGTGAAGTTCACCATGTGTAGAAACGGTTTCAGGCTCGTTGTATTCGACCACAATTTCATCTCCCTCCAATGGGAAAATGGGGAGCATCCCGGAACTCTGTTCATTGTTGGCATTGAAAGCCCCTCGTAAAATCCGGTGATCGGGAGTATAGATAAAAATGGATGCTCCTGTAGGCAAAATGGCGCGATCAAACAGAATGTTCAGTGAATATGCCCCTTGGGATCTAATGTCCACTCTCCAGATTTTCATTCCGTCAACACTGTCCCAAACGCCGGAATTCTCGGGTGATATATCTACATCAAAACTTTTGGCGAATTTCAAATTCTTGTAAGCGGCTTTCGATTGCACCTCCCTGAGCTGAAGGTCAAAATTATTTACCGGGGCCATATCAACAACCGGGAGCTTTAGGGTGGCGCTTTTCAAACTATTGAATGATGCCGGTATACCGCCATATGATACCTGTCCTTTTCCCTGAAAAGATAAAATCGTTACAAAAAATATGATTATTATTTGGATACGTATCGCCATCTAAGTAAAGGGATAGAAAGAGCTCTTATTCAAACTATTAAATAACTCACAAAATCAACAATTTGCATAATTATCAATTGTCTTTTGCCAATTGTCAATTACTTAGATTGGTTTCTCCAAATATATAATTTATCATTTAGAAATTCATTCCCTAATTCTTTTTAAAAAATCCATCGGCGAAATTCATGAAACAATCCCAATCGTACGAAGTAATCGCATGCTTTCCAGGCCTGATATGGTAACCAATTGTTCCGATTATCTGTTTATTCAATTCAGGAAAATCCTTACCAGGAAAACCCTCTTTGCCAAGAAGCTGATAAACCGGAGATGCACCTATACAGGAGAGAAACTCACCTTTCGGATCCGCCCATCGATCCTCCTCCGCACTGCAAACATACAATGGTCGAGGTGCGATAAGCGCCAACAATTCGTGCTGATCGACCGGCAAATCCTCCTCTTTCCTGTTATATTTTCTGAAATTTTCACAAAACCAATGAGGAAAGGAGTTATTGATCCGCTCAACCGTCTCACCATAAACACGTTTAGACAAGGCTGCCCCGCCGCAACCTGATTCATTGGAAACCACGATGGCAAATCTTGGATCTTTGACTCCTGCCCACAAAGCTGCCTTCCCCAGTCTGGAATGGCCCAAAACCGCCACTTGCTTTGAATTGACAGCTTTTTCTTTTTCTAGATAATCCATTACACGGGAGAGTCCCCAGGCCCAGCCAGCAATAGTACCCCAAGAAGAGCCATTTCGCACTTCCTTAAAAAGCTTGTGCACTCCATTCTTAAAACCATCATCAAAATCAGGATCGGCATCCCAGCAATAGACAGTAGCAACTCCATATCCCCTGGCAACGATCTCTTCAACCGGCCAGGATGAAGCGTCGGTTCCTCTTTGGGATTCTGCAGAGCCTTCAGTTTTGGCACTTGCCGAACCATTACCCTTCAGCCAGGAGATAGAGATTGCAATTTCAGTATCCTTTGAAACAGTATGATTGCCATTGAAATTATATGCCAGGAACAGCGGCACCGGTTTTACCGATTTTGGAAGAAAGATAAGAACATTCAATAATACCTCTTCCCCATCCTTTTCAAGTTTTAGCTGAACCTCTTTTCTAACCGCCTTGCCATTCAGGGCATTCAGATTTTCAGAGAGCACTTTTGAAGATAATTTGACTTTGCCGACAGGTGTTTTACCATAAACCTCATTCTCAAACAGGTCGACAATTTCCATCCTTCTTTTCTTCCACTCATTCTGATTTTTAACCGGCAATCCGTTGTTAAAAATCAACGGATCAGGCAAAGTATAGGAAGGCATTTTGGATTCATCGTAATTGGCAACGAAACCCTGGCCCATAAGTGTGGCCGACAAACCAATAAGAAGGATAGATAGAAGTGCTATTTTCATAAGAAAGTTTTATTTAAGTGACTAAAGTGAACTAAAGTGAACTAAAGTGACTAAAGTGACTAAAGTGACTAAAGTTGGAACCCCATAGTTTTGCGATTTAATACAATTACTATCAGAAAATCAATATAATAGAACAAGTACTCTAGTCACTTTAGTTCACTTTAGTCACTTTAGTTCACTTTAGTTCACTCTAGTCACTTTAGGTCACTTCCATCATAAACCCTTGGTTCGATTTCTCCCCTTGCAACCATTAAAGCATTCATGGCAAGCGCCTTGAGCTCATCCTGTCCGGCATAAACGGATACCGGGGCAATAAATTCTACCCTTTCCCGGATCAACGACATCAGTCGCCGGTCGAAAGCAATTCCCCCTGTAATAAGAATCCCGTCAATTCTGCCTTTCAGAACAGTGGCCATCTCACCGACGTATTTGGAAATCTGGTAGGCCATGGCTTCGTGGTAAAAAGTTGCCTTTTCATCCCCTCTTCGAACTGCCAGTTCGACTTCGCGGGCATCGTTGGTTCCCAGATAGGCAACATAACCACCGTTTCCGGAAATCATCGACATCACCTCATCATAATTGTATTTACCACTGAAACAAAGCTTTACCAAATCTCCAACGGGCAACGAACCGCTGCGTTCCGGAGAGAAGGGTCCCTCTCCATCGAGCGCGTTGTTGACATCAATGACCCTTCCGTGCTGGTGAACACCGATCGAGATGCCTCCACCCAGATGGACCACAATCAAATCCAGCTCTTCATAGGGTTGCCCTACCTTCATGGCATGCTGACGGGCTACCGCTTTTTGGTTCAGGGCATGGAAGATGGAACGACGGGTAAACAACGGATGACCTGAAATACGTGCGATGCCGTCCATTTCATCTGTCACGACAGGATCTGCAATTAAAGCCATCATGCCCGGATGTTCCTGCGCGATATCATAGGCAATCATCGAACCGAGGTTGGAAGCGTGAATACCCATCACACCCTCCCTGCAATGTTGTACCATCAATGCATTGACCAGATAAACTCCCGATTCGAGCGGATAGGTCAACCCACCTCGTCCAATTACTACATGGATTTCATCCAACGATAAGCCCTCCATATCGAGCTGGTTCAGAATACTTTCCCTTCGAAAAGTATATTGATCTGCAATCGATGGGTAGGCGGCCAGATCGTCAACTGAATGATGCAGGGTTTTGAGAAATATACAGATTGAATTTTCGTAAATGGCAATTTTCGTGGTGGTTGACCCCGGATTTATTACCAATATCCTGACAAGATCTGAACTATCCATGAATAATGAATTTATGCGAGAAGCGAAGCTAACGCGATGGAATACTGTTTGGTTAGGGTAGAATCACCCCTTGAAGTCAACACAACAGGAACCTTTGCACCCACCAGCATGGCAGCAGATTCAGCATTGGCCAGTTTCATATTGGTTTTGTAAAATACATTTCCTGCATCCAGATTGGGGAAAAGCAGACAATCGGAATCTCCGGCTACGTCGCCTTTAATCCCTTTTATTGAGGCAGACTCCTTATCGATAGCAATATCCAAGGCCATTGGCCCGTCTATGATACAACCTGTAATCTGTTTTCGATGCCCCATGGTGGTAAGAAATGCAGCATCTTTGGATGATTCAAGTTGCATCAGCAATTGTTCACTTGGAGCTATCACTGCTACCTTTGGCATTGAAATGCCCAGTGCGTTTGCTGTTTTAACCATATATTTGATTAACTGGACTTTCTGCCCAAGATCCGGCAATGGCAAAACCGCAACATCGCTGACTATCATCAACTTATAGTAATTTGGATTCTGAATTACAGTTACGTGACTCAGAATATTACCGTGTTCTATCAATCCTTTTTCCTTGTCGAGTATAGCTTTGATGAATTTATCCGTCGAGATCAAACCCTTCATGATCAGATCCCCCTCTTTTTGCCGGATCATTTGAACGGCTAGTGATGCTGCCTGCCTCTCATCGGGTTGGTCAATAATCCTGAAAAGGGAGAGATCAAATTTCTCTTCATCACCGATTTTTTTAATTATTTTCTCATCCCCTATGAGTACAGCATGAACCAAACCACTCTTCACCGCATTGTAAGCTGCCTCAACGGAATGGTTGTCATTGGCGCTAACGACGATTATGGTTCGTTTTGGTCGTTGAAGAACTGCCTGGTACAGATCAATTAAATTCTTTATCATATTTTCCGGTCAAGCACGTTTAGTGTACAAACTCCAAAGTAAAGGATAAAGTAAATAATATCCGCATGAAACAGTGCGCAAAATATTTTTTGTATCAAAAGTCGGTGCCTAGACCTTTTGTTGTTCAATAATTTTTTGCGTATCAATGGCAATCATCAATTCTTCGTTGGTTGGTACAACCATCACTTTAACCTTAGATCCAGGTTTGCTTATGGTGATCTCCTTGCTTCTCAAGCCAGTATTGATCTGATCATCAATTTCTATCCCCAGAAATTCGAGACCTTCGCAGATTCCGGTTCGCGTGGTATCGGAATTCTCTCCGATGCCTCCAGTAAAGATCAACAAATCTATCCCACCCATTGCTGCGGCATAGGATCCAATATATTTCTTGACCCTGTAATCAAACATCTTAATGGCCAGCAAACAACGTTCGTCACCCTTGTCAGCAGCCGCCCTGATTTCGCGCGAATCGGAAGATACACCACTGATGCCAAGCAAACCTGAATGTTTGTTAAAGAGAATGGAGGCCGATTTCGTTCCTATTTTCTCTTTGTCCATGATGTAGGTGACTACCCCCATGTCGACATCCCCCGAACGCGTCCCCATAATTAAACCCTCAATCGGGGTAAATCCCATCGAAGTATCGACAGAGGTTCCATCCTTGATTGCACATACAGACGCTCCGTTCCCCAAATGGCAGGTTACTATTTTCAATCCTTTGGGACTAACACCCAAAATTTCGCAGGCCCTGGCCGACACATAACGATGACTCGTGCCATGAAATCCGTAACGCCGGATGCCATATTTTTTATAAAGTGCATAAGGTATTGCATACATATAGGCATGTTTGGGCATGCTTGTATGAAATGCCGTATCGAAAACAGCAACCTGTGGTATGGAGGGGATCAAAGATCTCAGCGCATAAATTCCTTTTAGGTTAGGTGGATTGTGCAATGGCGCCAGTTCAGTATATTTCTCGAGTGCAGCAATAACCTCTTCATTAACCAGCTTACTCTCAGTAAACAACTCACCACCATGCACCACACGGTGTCCCACAGCGCTGATCTCATCCAGCCGTTTGATGCACCCGTGCTTGGCGCTTGAAAGCACACCAAGGATATATTCAATCCCAATTTTATGGTCCAGGATCTCCCCCTCAAACATGACCTTCTGTCCGTCAAGCTTTTCATGTTTGAGAAAGGATCCCTTCATTCCAATTTTTTCAACGATACCCTTGGCCACCAATACATTATCACTGAGGGAAAAAAACTGATATTTGATGGACGAGCTGCCGCAATTAAGTACTAATATCTTCATGCGTATACAATTTGTTTTTTAAAGGTCGCATAAAATATCCATCCACCAACTGGTGGATCATTTCTGGTTGGTCCAGACATGTCGGGAGGGGATATTTCATCCATTAATTCTTGAATTATATTTTTTCTGAATTCATCGGAGTAGTTCCAATGATATTACCTTTTTCGTCATATTTATAAAAACCCCAGCCCACATGTTTTCCAAAACGTTTGGCCCTGTTTAGCTTTTTGATCACAGGAGACGCCATGTACCTCGGATCTCCGAATTCGGAATATAGATTTTCAGCCCATCTGTTGATCTTATCAATACCTAGTATATCCGCCAATTCAAAAGGACCAAAACGCATCCCAAATCCAACTTTCCAAACAGTATCGATATCGGGAAGCGAACCTACACCTTCCAAATAAACTTCGCATGCTTCGTTGAGGAGCGCCGTATAAAGCCGGATAGATATAAGACCTGCTGATTCTTCAACCGGTATTGCTTGCCGGTTAACCAGCTTAACAAAAGTCAACACCCTTTCGTAAACTTCGTCCGAAGTATAGAGCCCTTTAACCACTTCACATATTTTAGCTTCAGGCGATTGCACGAAGAAATGTAAACTTACGCATCGCTCCCGATGCTCCAGTTCGGAGGAGAGTTCCGTTATGATAATGGTTGTCGAATTAGTAGCAATGATACAATCAGGACTAACCACTTTTTCGACCTTTCTAAAGACCTCTTTCCTTTCAGTGATTTTCCTGGCACTCGACTCCGCACGAATTGCTTCTATTACGAAATCACACTCTTTCAAGTCTTTATAATCCAAACTACCTTTGATCCGGGAGAGAATCAGTTTTTTTTCCCCAATGGTCATGCCCCAGTTCTCAATGCGCCGGTCAAGAGCTATGGCAAGCTGTTCATAAGCATTTTTAATTCTCTCTTCCGAAAGTTCGATAAAGATTACCTCTATGCCATAAGCACTGGCAATTCGTGCAATATTCTGACCATCCTTCCCGCAACCAATGACCCCAATTTTTGAAAAAAGGGTGTGCTGGTGCTGCTTCTTGCTCAGACCAAAATCTTCGATGTGTTCAACGATCATATTGTCCATGGAATCACTTTTTTATATTGTTTGAAATGTTTGAAGGGTATAAAAATTGTTTGAAGGGTCTAACATTTCGAACTTTTCAAATCCTTCAAACATTATAAACTTTTTGTACCTGCCTGGTTGGCGGTTATCGCCACCATGTTCACGATATCGCTGACCGAGCAACCACGCGATAGGTCATTGATGGGAGCAGCCATACCCTGCAATACAGGGCCCACAGCCTCTGCGCCGGCCAATCGCTGCACCAGTTTGTAGCCTATATTCCCCGATTCGAGACCCGGAAAAATCAGTACATTCGCTCTTCCTGCCACTTTACTCCCCGGAGATTTCAACTGTCCGACTTCAGGAACAAGGGCCGCATCCAGTTGCATCTCACCATCAATCAACAGATCAGGATTCCGCTCCGATGCGATTTTTGTTGCCTGTGCAACTTTATCGACAAGTTCGTGCTGTGCACTCCCTTTCGTTGAAAAGGAGAGCATCGCGACCCGAGGTTCGATGTTGGCAATTGCTTTCGCCGATGCGGCTGTAGTTACTGCAATTTCGGCCAACTGAAATGCATCAGGATCAGGCATAACCGCGCAATCCGCAAATACCAGCATGCCATTATCGCCTATATTTTTGTCCTTGAAAATCATAAAAAACAGACCTGAAACTACTGAAACCCCTGGCAAGGTCTTCACATATTGAAATGCAGGCCTCAACACATCACCGGTCGCATTGATCGCTCCTGCCACCTCACCATCCACATCCCCTGCCTTGATCATCATGACACCAAAATAGAGCGGATCGTTCAGCAATTCAAAGGCTTTTTCAATGGTCAAACCCTTATGTTTGCGAAGTTCCACCATTATTTCAGCATATTTTTTCCTGCTACTGTCGGCTTTGGGATCTACAATTCGGGCGCCCGAAATGGAAATTCCCTCCTTTTTTGCGGTTGCCTCAATGTCAACCGGATTACCCAGCAATGTTATTCTGGCAATTTTATCCTTGAGAATTTGTTCTGTTGCCTTTAGCGTCCTCACTTCATTACCTTCTGGTAAAACAATGTGATTCTGAAGCTTTACGGCGTTCCTCTTGATCTTTTCAAGCAAATCCATTTGCGAAATATTAAATTTTCGAACTATTTTTTTTAAAGTACAAAAATAAGGATTCTTGGGAGAGTTACCTAATGTTCCCAACGATTTTCCTTTCAAATTCAACAATTAAAACTAAAATTTGTTAAACAGAAATTCAAAATATGGAGGGTTGATGTTCTCACTAAATTTACTAACAAAACTCATTGTAACCCAAATAACAGATATATAGATTTTTTGTATTTTAACAGACTAATTTGATTCCTGCTGAAGATGCCTCAGTCGACCTTTTACTTAAACCCATTTGCGCTCATCTCAATATCATCCTTTCTGATAATGACGATATTAGCGTTTGTGTTATGGCGCAAATACTATTCTGAACAAACAAAATATGCCATTCTGCTTTTGGTATCCAATGCAATTTACTCCTTCTTTTACTCCTTTGAGATCTCCTTCAGGACCATTAATGAGATCATGGTATTTTACCACTTTGAATATTTTGGCATTCCATTCTTGTCCCCTTTCTACCTGATGTTTGCGCTTAGCTTTTCAGGAAAGGTCAAATGGCTAACCTTAAAAAATAAGATAGTTCTTTTCGCGATTCCATTTATTACGATGGTATTGTCATTAACAAACAGGTACCATCATCTCTTCTACTTGAAGGAAGAGATAAAAGTTGACGGACCATTTCCATCCTTCTCCTTCAGCCCTGCTGTCTGGTATTATGTCCATCAGGCTTACACGATTGTTATCATGTTGGTTGCCCTGTTTATTCTTGGCAAAATGTTGAAGAATGCCGCTTCTGTCTACCGGCGGCAAGTCGTCTTTTTGTTACTCTCCACGATTTTCCCATTCGTCGGGTATATTGCCTACCAGATGCACCTTATTCCGTTTGGCATAGATCCGGTTTCGTTCACCTTTACCCTAACAGGGATTGTTATTTATTACGCGCTTGTACGTCTCAAACTTTTCGATCTGGTTCCGATTGCACGAACAAGGTTGTTCGAAAAGATTCAGGACCGGGTACTCGTTTTTGATCCGCACAATCGACTGATTGATTTTAATTTAGCTGCTTCGCAGCAATTCAGCCTGACAAATTCTCAATTAGGTAAAGAAATTCCTGAACTTCTCGGGCGTTGGCCTGAGATGATGCAATTAATACAAGACAACCAATCAGGGAAGCTGGAATCGCACCATTTCGAAGGTGAAATATCTTATTTCTATGATATTCAGATTATTGAGCTGGAAAATTCCAACAATGTCGAGAACGGGAAATTAGTTGTCATCAAAGATGTATCCGATCTGATCAACTCTGAGCGGGAACGGAATTTCACTGCCTCAAAATTGGATGCCATCATGCAGGCAATGCCTGATATAATGCTCGTTATCAACAACAAGGGCATTTTCACCGATTTTTTTTCCTCAAATAGTGATCGCCTTTTCTTAATGAAAGAGGAGGTAGTTGGCTCCTCCATTGAACATCTTTTTGATCCTGAAGAGAGTATTGAGTTATGCAAATTGCTGAGCAATTGTCTACATTCCAGCGATTTGATCACGCATCAATTTGAAATGAAATTTCTGGATACTGTTAAACACTACGAAGTAAGGCTTTCCAGGTTGGACAAATCGCATGTTCTTGCCATTATCCGGGATGTGTCTGAATCGCTTGAAATGAAACACGATCTTCTGTATCAGTCAGGTTTTCAGAAGATCCTGATGAACCTTGCTTCACGGTTTATCTATATCGCTGAATCGGAAACAGACGAAGTTATAAACGACTCGTTGCGACAAATCGGAGAATATACCGGAGTTGACCGCGCTTACATTTTCAGGTACAATTTTGACGATCAAACCTTGTCAAACACCCACGAATGGTGCAGTCGGCATGTCGAACCACTCATCTTGGACCGGTCGAATATTTCAACTTCACTTGTTTCAGATTGGGTTGAAAAGCATAAGAGCGGAGACCCAACCATCATTAAGAATCTTACAAAACTCGAAACCAACAGTAAGATTCATCTCTTTGTAAACTCCCCGGAGGTCAAATCAATTATCACAATTCCAATGATTTCCCAAAAAAACTGTTTGGGATTTGTGGGGTTTGACACAGTAAGTATAAACAGGAAATGGAACGACTCAGACATCTCTTCACTCAAGATTTTCACTGGAATGCTGGCTAATCTGCAGGAAAAGATCACCATCGAGCAATCCCTGGTTGAAGCCAGGATTAAAGCCGAGGCCAGCAACAGGCTGAAAACTGCCTTTATGAACAACATTTCCCATGAAATAAGAACTCCTTTGAATGGGATCATCGGTTTTGGCGAGATTATTGCCAATGAACAGTTGTCTCTTGAAGAAAAAAACAGGTTCCTTACGGTTGTCCAGGAGAGTAGCGAGAGGTTGATCAGCACCATTGATGACTATCTTGACATATCGTTGATAGTCACTGGTAACCAGGAAATTAATTCAAAACATTTTATCTTGTCACAAAAAATTGAAGAGATAATTTTTGAATACGAACTACCTTGTCAAGCTAAAAATCTTTCAATAAGTGCTGAAATCCCGGCTCAACTCAAACAAACCATCATTTATTCAGATCCTGAATTAATTCATAAGGTCTTAAATCATCTTGTTGGCAATGCATTGAAATTCACTGAACGGGGATCTATTGTTATAGGATTGAAAAAAGAAGATGGGTATTTGACCATGTATGTTCAGGATACCGGAATTGGAATCGCTGAGAATGTACAGGAATCGATCTTCGACTCATTTATGCAGGAAGATCTTTCCTCCACAAGACTCTATGAGGGAAGCGGTCTGGGGCTCACAATCGTAAAGGGAATTGTTACCCTTCTCGGCGGAAAGATAAAATTGGTTTCAAGTAAAGGACATGGCTCGATTTTCAATATATCACTTCCGCTCAATTAAAACCAATCTAAGAAACAGAAACTATTTG
>JBBIUJ010000014.1:0-24849 GCA_037440345.1 Prolixibacter sp. | reverse complement strand
GTGAAATTCGAGCTAAATCGAACTTTGTTTCACCGGATATAAAGTAAAAGACGCTGCAAATCAACATCGCAGCGTCTTTTACTTTATCCCTTTTACTTTATCCTTTATCCTTTTTACTTTATCCTTGTTTGCTGATCTTCTCCAGCTTGGAAAGGTCTGTAATCTTGATCTTCCGGCCATCCATGGCAATGATTTTCTCCCCGGCAAAAGTTGATAGCGTACGAATGGCGTTGGATGCAGTCATGTTGGAGAGACTGGCAAGATCTTCACGGGAGAGGTAAACTTTTAAGGTTTGCGCATCGTTTTCGAATCCATATTTTTCCTTCAAAAACAGAATTGATTCGGCTAGCCTTCCACGGATGTGTTTTTGGGTGAGGCTCACTGTTCTGTGGTTGGAATGGCCCAATTCAAGAGCTAGATCTTTAAGCAGGGCCAGAGCAAAACTGCAATTTTTCAACAGAACTCCATAGAGAATATCAGGGGGAACGGTTACAATCTCTGAATCTTCGATGGCAATTGCGGTTCCATTGTGGGGCTCACCGGCGAGAAGGGACCTGTAACTAATCAAACCATTCTCAGTGAACATTCTGATAATCTGCTCTCTACCACTAATACCCTCTTTAATCATCTTTACCTTTCCCTCTTTGAGGTATTGCATGCCAACAGGAGCATCACCTTCCATGAAGATGTAATCATTTTTCCGGTAACGGGTAATGGATGAATTTGCCTTCAGGAGAGACATCTCATCAGGCGTCAGTAAATTGAAAATGCAGTTCTCCCCTTTGAATGGACTTTCAAAACCAAAATTGTCGGACATTGCTGAGAAAAGTGTTGTAAAACATCTCAAAAATATAAATTAATCCTCCAAAATCAAAATTGGTCACAGATTATAAGGATTAACCCCTCCCGACCACGAATTTCACAAATTACACCCCTCGGCTACGCTCGGGGACCGGTCACATCGTCCCAATCGTCCTAGTCGTCCAGTCCATCGTCCTCTCCTTTCACAATGGGTACCTGGCCACTATCGGCATTTTACGGCCAAATCCGAAGGCTTTTGACGAAATCCTCAGGGTGGGTGGTGCCTGAAAGCGTTTGTATTCATTTCTGTTGACCAGATGTACCACTTTTTTAACTACAGCATCATCATAACCTGATGCGATAATGTCATCAACACTTCTGGCCTGGTCGATGTATTGATAAAGTATGGCATCCAGCAGTTCATAATCAGGCAATGAATCTGAATCCTTCTGATCAGGTCTCAGTTCGGCAGAGGGAGGTTTAAGCAGGGTGTTAACAGGAATAATCTCCTCCTCCCTGTTGATATAGTTTGAGAGTTGGTACACTTCCGTTTTGTATACGTCTCCCAATACGGACAGCCCGCCATTCATATCACCGTAAAGGGTGCCATACCCAACAGCCGCCTCGCTTTTGTTGGATGTATTGAGAAGGATATTTCCAAATTTATTGGAGATGGCCATCAGCAAGGTACCCCTAATTCTGGCCTGAATGTTCTCTTCCGTCAGGTCATGTGGCAAACCCTTGAATGTTGGTGCAAGCGTTTGGTCAAAGGATGCGGCAATATCATGAATGGGAAGTGTTTCGTAGGAAACTCCAAGCCTTTCGGCCAGGGCAACTGCGTCATTCACTGAGTGATCGGATGAATATTGTGAGGGCATCAGCAATACTTTGACATTCTCCGCCCCAAGCGCCCTGACTGCCAGAACAAGGGTTAACGCTGAATCAATGCCTCCTGAAAGCCCCAGGGTAGCCTTCCTAAAACCAGACTTTCTAAAATAATCGGCTATACCCAGAACGAGCGCCTGGTATATCCTTTCAGAAGTTTCAGTCTGAGGTTGCAGCTGGTTCGATTCCCTGTCCGATGTGTCTACTATGGCAAAATCCTCCATAAAATAGTTGAGCTCTTTTACAACTTTACCCTTCCGATCAACCATAAAAGATCCCCCGTCAAAAATCAGTTCTGTCTGAGCCCCTACCTGATTTACATAGATAATAGGCACTTTGAATTTTACCGCATTATCAATCAGGATATCTTTCCTTAATCTTTCCTGATGGTAGGAGAAGGGTGAGGCAGATAGATTGACAACCAGATCGGGGTTTTGTACACAATATTCCTCCATAGGGGAGGTGGCATAGAGATTCTCCCTCCCAAAAGCATTCATCACCTTCTGGTTGAACCAAAGATCTTCGCAGATAGTTACGGCTATCTTTTTGCCATTCAACTCTATGAGATTGAATTCCTTATTCGACTCGAAGTGACGGTATTCATCAAACACATCATAGGTGGGCAACAATGTTTTGCTGTGGATGCTTTTAATGGCCCCATCCTTCAAAAAGAAGGCAGAATTGAAGAGCATCTTCCCTTTAGGACTGGGATTGAAACTGGGCCCACCCACCAGGGCGGCAATCCCCTTGCAGCAGGATGCGATCTGCTCAATGGCAGCGAGCGATTCCTGAATAAATTCCAATCTTTCCAGGAGATCGTTCGGATAATAACCACAGACAGATAACTCAGAGAAGACTACCAATTCGGCGCCTTGCTCTTTAGCATTTCTGATCGCAGCGATGATCCTGGCGCTGTTTTCAGGAAAATTTCCAACATGGTAATTCAATTGGGCCAGGGCAATCCTCATAAGCCTATCTTGCTTGTATAAAACACTAAATCGAATTTTTTCAGTCGATCGCAATTTTTGTCGGCTGTAACGACAAAAATAGATAAATTCACACCCGCAAACAATGAATCTTCATGCATTTTTGAGTTCCTGTTTGTATCCCGACAATGTAAAAGTAAATTGTTATGATCTTCAAATTCAATTTCATTTATTTGTTGCTAACGCTGATCACGGTAACGGCTTGTCACCGAAATCCGCTGAGAATAGATGTATCCGATATCAAACTTAAGGTTGACATCGGTAGGATTGACCAGGATCTGTTCGAAGTGACAACTGAAAATGCAAATCGGATGGTACCCGCATTGCACGAAAAATTTGGTCCCTTTTTCGATCTTTACAACAAGGAGATTTTGGCTATTGGCGATTCGCGGGACTCCTTATATACTGGTTACTTATTAACTTTTATAGCAGACTCAACCATTCTTGCCGCCAGACAGAAATCAGACTCACTCTTCGGTAATTTTCAGCCTTTCGCCAAAGAATTCGAACTGGCCTTTAAACATTATGCCTACTATTATCCTGGAATTCAGTTACCAAAGGTCTACACCTATCTGTCCGGATTCAATCAATCGATCGTTACCTATCCCAACGCACTGGGTATTAGCTTAGACAATTACCTTGGTTCCAAATGCCGTTTTTACTCCCAACTCGGAATTCCCGCGTACAAAAGACACAACATGGAGCCTGTAAAAATAGGTTATGACGCCATTTACGGACTGGCATCACAACAATTTGATTACAAGGGAAATACTGAAAATTTGATTTCAGGGATGATTTATCAGGGAAAGTTGCTCTATTTTTTGGATGCCATGATCCCGGATGGGCCGGATAGCTTGAAAATTGGGTACAGGAAAGAACAACTCGACTGGTGTAAGGAACATGAAACAGAGATGTGGAGTTACCTGGTCGAAAGGAAAATGCTTTTCTCAGGTGACAGGATGGAGTTAGTCCGGTTCATCAATCCGGCGCCCTTCACCACACCATTTGGTCAAAAATCGCCCGGAAGGACCGGGGTCTGGCTGGGTTGGCAAATTGTGAAAAGCTACATGAAAAACAATCCCAAAACATCGCTCCAGGATTTGATGAAAGAGAATGACTACCACAAGATTCTCAATGAGTCGGGATATTCACCGGACTAAATCCTGCCATGAAAGTTATTACACAGAGTTTCACAGAGAAGCACAGAGTTACACGGAGAATAGAGAATATTAAGCAGTCCATTTTACACAGAAACTCTTAACCATACCTTTAAGTGGCAAAACACAATACGATAAAATATGATTTAATTACAAAAAACCACAGAGATAAATTGTCTTCGCTCTGTGTTCCTCTGTGAAACTCTGTGTGAGAAGAATTACAGCGGGCGAATTTTGATATTGCGATACCAAACATCGTTGCCGTGATCCTGCAGTGCGATAACCCCCTCCTTGGCAACATTTGCCCAATCGGGATTGTATGATGGGAATTTGGAGTTTTTCACCATTTCATTCCATTCGGGTGTCCAAAGGTGGTATTCCACGATGGTTGCTCCATTTTGCTTGTGAACTACAGTACCCTGATAACAGACAATCTCCGCGCTGTTCCACTCACCGAAAGGCTTGGTATTTTGAGGTTTGGCAGGAATCAGGTCATACAGAGACCCCGCCATCCGGTTTCCGTCTTTGCCAAGTAGGGCATCCGGGTGGTTGTCGTTATCAAGAACCTGAAATTCAGGGGCAGTCCTCCAAATCTCCTTTCCATTTTCCTGACCCAGATAGAAAATGCCGGAATTTCCCCCTTTCGAAATCTTCCACTCAATCTTCAAATCAAAATTTGAGAATTTTCTTCCGGCATAAAGGATATCCCCGCCATTGGCAGCGCCGGCTTCTCCCATGCCTGATCCAATACATTTAAGGGTGCCATCCTCCACGACCCAGCCTGCAGGAAAATCAGCCTTATTGACACCTCTCCAGCCGGCGCCTGTTTTACCGTCAAAGAGTAAAATCCACCCCTGCGCTGCCTCAGCGGATGAAAGGGTGTTCATCTCCTGAACAGTCGCGCTTTTATTGTTCCCATCGCCTTTTGTACTATCCGAACTTTTTTTTGGTTGCGTGTTGCAGCCGACCACCAACAATGTTGCTGCAATTAGAATCAACAGATTTTTCATCTTAATTTAATTTATGAAGGTTATACTTAATTTAATTTCTATCATTTTCACGCCAATATGTCTAATGGAATTTCCACCGCCCAATTGGCCAAAGTCAGGTAATTCTTAAAACCCGGAAGGTTATTCCCCTCTGCTAAAGTACAAATTTATAATAAAATCTTTGGGAATAATCGCACGGACTAACTAATCGTTGTAACTTTGATCACTTTTCAAACGTATTGAAAAATACCAGAAAAATTAAATTTCTATGGCAAAAAGAATCGGTATTTTAACAGCAGGGGGCGATTGTCCAGGCTTGAATGCTGCCATTCGTGGGGTAGGAAAAACAGCCATTCTGAACCACGGGATGGAGGTTATTGGATTTACTGCTGGTTTCAGCGGTTTGATCTGGAAGGAATATATCGTGCTGGATGAATCAAAATTATCTGGTATTCTGACAGTTGGTGGCACCATTCTAGGTACTTCGCGAGAAAAGCCCTTTAAAATGGAGAAGGGTGAGGAGACCAACGAAAAGCCTGCCCTGATCAAGAAAAATTACAAAGACCTTGAACTCGATTGTGTGGTTTGCATTGGCGGCAATGGTACCATGAAAACTGCAGCCCAATTACAAAAAATAGGTATCAATGTGGTTGGGATTCCAAAAACCATCGATAACGACGTATATGGAACAGAGGTAACATTCGGCTTTGATTCGGCTGTTACGATTGCCACAGAGGCCATTGACAGACTGCATACCACCGCTAACTCTCACCAACGCGCCATGGTCATTGAGGTGATGGGGCACGATGCCGGTTGGATTGCACTCTATGCAGGATTGGCGGGAGGCGGGGACATCATCCTTATTCCGGAGATTAAATTTAACATCGATAGTGTCTGTAAGGCGATCGAAAACAGATTTTCCAAGAAAAAACCCTACTCTATTGTCGTCATCGCGGAAGGGATCGATCATCCTTCCCATACATCGGCATCAGCCTATATTGCTGAAAGGATTCAAACATTGACAGGTATTGAAACAAGGGATACCAGATTGGGATACATTCAGCGTGGGGGAAGTCCTTCAGCCATGGACCGCATTTTGGCAACCCGTTACGGTGCCTATGCTGCAGAGTTGATCGCCAATGGTGATTATGGCCAGATGGTTGCAATTCGAAACGGAAAGATCGGATCAGTACCGCTTGAGAAAGTGGGCGGTAAATTGAGTCTGGTCGACCCCAATGACCAATTGATTGAAAAGGCAAGAAAAATGGGAGTTTACTTCGGGGATGAATAATTTATATGACAGATGTTGCTGAAACCATCATTTTTTTAGTTTTGTATCCTGCAACCGTGGTGGATAAATACCACTTAGCGATTGCATTAATAAATCCGGGCAAATAATTAATTAAAGTTTATACCAATGAGATATCTATTTAGAATGTTTACAGTAGCCCTGTTGCTCTTCGCAGGGCTGAATTCGGGCGCCCAGACCAATACCGATATGGTTTTTGAAAGTCTGGACCATGATTTTGGCAAGATCAAAGAAGATGCCGGATCGGCCAACTATAGCTTCAACTTCAAGAACAATGGAAAAGTTCCACTGGTGATTTCGACTGTTAGCGCCTCATGCGGATGTACGACTCCCGAATGGAGCAAGGAACCAGTTCTGCCGGGAAAGACAGGCTTCATCAAGGTTTCCTATAACCCGTTGAACCGTCCGGGAAGTTTCAACAAGACGATCACCGTTATGGCCAATATTCCAGATGGGGCAATTGTGTTAAAAATAGCAGGGGAGGTACTTCCCAGGTCACTCACCATCACAGAACAATATCCAATTGATCTCGGTAAAATAAGAATGCTGAACAACAACCTTTCTTTTGTACGGATTAAAAACAATGAGAAAAAGACCGACTCTCTCAAGTTTATCAATACCTCAGGAGTAAAAGTTACCATAGGACTTAAAGGCGTTTTAGCTCATTTGACCGTCAAAGTCAATCCTGTTACTGTTGAGCCGAATGGGACCGGTTACATCGTGGTAACTTTTGATGGTTCCAAAATCACCGACCTTGGATTTCAAATGTCGAGGGTTTATCTGACCTACAATGGTGAAGAGAACTATAACTACGGCGTCAATGTAACTGCAACAGTTGAAGAGGATTTTTCAAAAATGTCGCAGAAAGAACTTCAAAGCGCCCCGATCATTGACTTTAATGAACGTGTTTATGATTTTGGCGATATTAAGGAGGGCAAGAAAGTTGAATACACCTTCAAGATAATGAACAAGGGGAAAAGCGATCTTCAAATTCGTAGCGTAAAAGCCTCCTGTGGTTGCACGGCAGCAAATCCAACTTCAAACGTTATCAAATCTGGTACAGATACTGACCTGAAGGTGATTTTTGATTCGACCGGTAAACTTGGATTGCAAAACAAAACCATCACCATCATTTCGAATGATCCGAACCAATCCACTACTATTTTGAGGATTTCGGGTAATGTATCCAAGGCTCAGTAATACTGGCACAAATATATTTAGAGACAAGGCATGCCTTGTCTCTACTGTTTTATCAACAATGTAAGGTTAGATGGCAGAATCCCGAAAAGTTTATCATCCTGAAAATGACCCCGAATATTCGGGACTTAATGTCAACAAAGGAATTGAACAGCCGGAAGCTGTGAATGCTGATTCTGTCCATCGTTTTCTGAAAAAGAACAAAAAAACTGAGCTGACTGCAGAAGAGTATTGTGAAGGGATTCTGCAAGGTAACCGTACCATTTTAAGCAGGGCAGTTACCTTGATTGAAAGCAATAAACCTGACCATCAACGCATCGCGCAGGAAATCATTGGTTATTGTCTACCTTACTCCGGAAAATCCATTCGGATCGGTATTACAGGTGTCCCTGGTGCAGGGAAAAGTACTTTCATTGAATCATTCGGAAGCTATCTCACCTCCACAGGAAGGAAGCTTGCCGTGTTGGCTATCGATCCAAGCTCCGAACGTTCAAAAGGATCTATTTTAGGTGACAAAACACGGATGGAAGAACTTTCCTCTGATCCCAATGCTTACATCCGCCCTAGTCCCTCCTCGGGATCGCTGGGAGGAGTAGCCCGAAAAACACGTGAGACCATCCTTTTGTGCGAAGCTGCGGGTTTCGACACGCTCCTGATAGAAACAGTGGGAGTTGGTCAGTCTGAGACTGCCGTCCATTCGATGGTCGATTTTTTTCTCTTGCTACAAATTGCCGGTGCTGGGGATGAGTTACAAGGAATCAAACGTGGCATCATGGAGATGGCCGACACAGTTGTGATCAACAAAGCCGACGGAGATAACATTCACCGTGCCAATACTACCGCCACTCAATACCGCAATGCGCTGCATCTTTTCCCTCCTTCGCTTTCAGGCTGGATCCCACAGGTTTTGACATGCTCGTCATTAAACAAGAGCGGGATGAGCGAAATTGCCAACTGCATCAATGACTATTTTGAGTTGGTTAAAGGGAATGGTTATTTTAAGGAGCGTCGCTCCAGCCAAGCCAGGTTCTGGATGTACGAAACCATCGATGCACAACTGAAAAGCAATTTTTATCAAAACGAACTGGTCCGGATGGACCTTGGCAATTTGGAACGAGTTGTCTCTGAGGAAAAAGTGAGTCCGTTTGTTGCAGCTCAGGAGCTACTCGAAAAATATTTTAATACCATGGGCAAGCTTTGAAGAGTCATTCCTGAAAATGTTTTCTATTTTTAGCCTTTTAAAATAATCCTGGGTTGTTGTTCAACCCTTAAACAAGTTATCCAGATGATAAAAAAAATGCTGTTTTTTGTGTTGATAACCATGAGTATCCTATCCTGCGCCAAGCCTGATAAATTTGTGATTAAAGGTGAGATCAAAGGAAAAGAGAGCGGTAAAATTCAGTTGATGAAGTTTGACAATGGAAGGTGGGTTGCCGAAGACTCAACCACTATCAGCAAAGGTAAATTCCAACTTACCGGGAAGGCAGATCTGCCCGAACTACGTTTTGTTGCCCTGGTTCCGCAGCAAATGGTGGCCCAATTTTTTGCAGAAAATGGCACTATAACTCTTCAGGCATACAGCGATAGTCTTGACAAAACAGTTATTACCGGATCAAAATCCAACGAAGAATTCAGGGTTTACCAGACAGAATTGATGAATCTTTCAAAAGAGTCGCAAGGTATGCAACAGCGATTTGCGGCTGCTCAACAATCCGGTGACCAGGAGGGGATGAAAAAGGCACAGATTGATTATGAGGCTATGGTTCAGAATTTATCTGTTTATGCCAAAAATTTCATTCGTGAGCACAAAACATCGACGGTTTCGCCCCTTGTTGCCATGATGCAATTTGGTGAGACTGCTTCAGCTTCTGATATTGATACGCTAATCAAATTTTTGGATCCTTCGGTTCATCCTTCTATTTATGTTACCGAACTCAAAAAGATAGCAGAAAAGAAAAGGGCTACTGACATGGGATCCTTAGCTCCTGATTTTACATTACCTACACCTGATGGAGGCACCTTTACACTCTCTTCGACCAGGGGCAAATATGTCATGATCGATTTTTGGGCAGCATGGTGCCAACCTTGTCGTCGTGAGAATCCTAATGTGGTAGCACTTTATGGCAAATACAAGGAGAAAGGCTTCGATATAGTAGGCGTTTCACTCGACCGTGAGAAAGAAGCGTGGGTAAAAGCCATCGCCGATGACCAATTGGTTTGGCACCAGGTTTCCGAGCTAAAATTCTGGCAGAGCCAAATTGCACAGAAATACGGCGTTACAGCCATTCCTTGCACTTTCCTTCTCGACAAAGAGGGCAAAATTATTGGTAAAAACCTTCGTGGGGAAGATTTGGCCAATAAACTGGCTGAGCTGATGGGTAAATAGTGAACAATAAAAAGCGAAAAGCGAGGAAAGAGAATTGAGGCACGATAATTCTATCTCATTGCTTTTCGATTTTCATTGATGACTTTTATCTTTTTGTTGAAAATTGTTCATAAATTATTGAATGGCCTACGCAACCATTTCGATCCCATCTTACGTCTTAAGTTAGGTCACTGGTAATGAAAATAAGTTTAAACCGCTCTTTTAGTGGTTTTTATTTTCGTTGTTTAACAACTTTTGAAGACATTTGCGCGGATAAATTGTATTATTTGTACGTCATTCCAAACCTTTTATCAGTTCGTTAAAAGTGACCCATCTAGAAGAGACCATATACAAATGCTGGGAGGGGAACAGCAAGGCGCAGTCTGAGCTGTACCGGCTTTTCTCACGAAAGATGTACGGGGTCTGTCTTAGGTATGCAAGGGATTCGGCCGATGCAGAAGATATTCTGCAGGAGGGTTTTGTGAGAGTTTTTACCAAGATAAAACAGTTCGAATTCAAAGGTTCTTTTGAAGGTTGGATGAGACGGATCATGGTCAATACGGCCCTCGAAAAGTTCAGAAAGCATGACCGGCTATATCCGGTAGAGGAGATGGGTATTTATGAATCAACCGAATGGGTTGAAGAGACGATCTCCTCCATCACTGCAGACGAGTTGATAAAGATGATCCAGGAATTACCTCCCCGTTACAGAATGGTTTTTAACCTTTATGCCATAGAGGGGTATTCACATCTGGAAATTGGGGCGATGATGAACATTTCGGAGGGAACCTCCAAATCGAATTTGTCAAGGGCAAGGGTGATTTTGCAGAAAAGGGTGACAGATAATTTTGGCGCAGAAAAAAGAATAGAAGTAAAAGTAATATGACGGTGGAAAGACATCCTATAGATCAACTCTTTAAAGAGAAACTGGGGAATTTCGAAAAGAATCCTCCTGTTGATCTTATGGGGCAGATCAATCAGCAGGTTGCTTTCCGAGGTAAGGTGAGGCAAATGAACCAGATAAAAGCAGTTGTTGGTATTGCCGCTGCGTTGGTTCTCATTGTCATGGCCGGATGGTTTACACTAGATCAAAACCAATTCTCCGAGAACAAAATCCCTTCCCGAAATCAAAATGAGCTCCTTCCAGTTCAGCCAAATCCACAAAAAGAAGTTGCCGTCACCTCTATTCCGAATAATCAAACCATTGCCTATCAACAACATCAGGGCAGTGAAGGAGTAACAAACACAGGCAGGAAATCTAAAGTCGTTGTTTTGAAGAAAAATGGCATTACTTCATCTTCTAAGCAGAAAGAACTTTTAGCCTCAGTGTCCACCGGTAAAGAGATTGAAAAAGACCGGCCGACAAATTCAAATATAACAACCCCGGAGGAGAAAAAAACTGCCTCGGGCAACACGACAAAACAGAAGAAAGCTGAACCGATCTACTTTGCCGACTCATTTAATCCCAATGTGGATGCCGGTAAAGCTGAGAAAGGGAGCTGGAAAATAAAAGCGGAAGTCTCTCCCATGTTTGCACCACAGATTTCTGGAGGGAATTCAGCAACAAAGTCCAGGAGTACCGTTAGTGGGGGCATGATGGCATCTTACCAGCTGAATAAAAAAGTTAGTATCAGTACCGGCATTCGTTATTCGCAGATGAAACAGGGGACCCATTCCGTTTATACCATGAGTGCAAAATCAGGTATTACCTACCTGCAACCTGTTGAGAAGAGCGCCAATATCTCAAGGGACGTTTCGCTTTACATTCCTTCAGCATCGAGCATTGTCTATTCAAACGGAATGAAGACTAGTGCAAACGGAATTCTGGCTTCTGGTACCAACATTTTCGCATCCGATATTTCGCAGGAATTTAAATACATTGAGATTCCGATACAGGCTACTTACAAGCTGATCGACAATAAGGTTTCGGTAGGGCTAACGGGCGGCATCAGTACCAACATACTGGTTGGAAACCTGGCTTCCATCACTGAAAATGGCATTAAATTGTCCCAGGGTAATACAGACAATATACGGGATGTCATCTATTCGGGATCCGCCGGAATAGAATTTGGATATGGCCTGGCCAAAAATCTGATGCTAACGGTTGAGCCCAGATTGAAACAATACATGCATTCGGTAAGCAGCAACGAAATGGTCACTTTTAGACCGCTGCAAATGGGAATCTTTACCGGATTAACCTTCTCCTTCGAATAGTCCGCCCTTCGACAGGCTCAGAAAGCATCAACTCATCCGCACATCTTCACATTAACACATCTTCCCATTTTCTCCTTTTCTTTCCTTCCGTGCATTGTCTCCTTCGCCTTAAAAAAGTATCTTCGCAGATTAATCCAATTGTTAACTCCGAAAGTACCAAAAGATGGATAAGAATAGAATTGCCTTAACTAAACTCGCGTTAATATTTTCATTGATAGCTATTTGCGTCATTTCATGCGGCTTGTTTATCAGCTCTGCTCCTGAGGTTAAGCCGCAAGAGGTAGTAACGAAAACTTATAATTCGCCAGTGGAACTGCCCACCTCCATAGTATTCGCCGGAGAGACTATTTCCCTGACAAATTTTGATGTCCGTGAGTCGCTGGACAGGGAACTTCTGGCTAACAGCTATTTCCAGTCTCAGACGATTCTCTATCTTAAAAAATCAAAACGCTATTTCCACCTGATTGAACCTATCCTAAAGAAAAACAACATTCCCGACGACTTCAAATATCTCTCATTGGCAGAGAGCGGCTTCCAGGAAAAGATTATTTCACCCGCCGGCGCAGTTGGTTTATGGCAGATGATGAAAAAAGCCGCCCTGGAAAACGGACTTGAAGTTAGTAATGAAGTGGACGAGCGCTTTCATGCGGAAAAGTCGACCGAAGCGGCCTGTCGTTACCTGAACCGCGCCTACCATCAATATGGCAACTGGGTAAATGTTGCAGCCTCCTACAATGCAGGAATCAGTGGGATCAAACGGCAAACGGAATTGCAGGACAGCAACAATTATTTTGATCTGCAGCTTAACGAAGAGACTGCCAGGTACGTGTACAGGATACTTGCATTGAAACTGATACTGGAATACCCTGAGAAATATGGCTTTAAAGTAGCAGATCAAGAGAAATATCCGATCCTTCCCTGTAAAGTAATCTCACTATCAGGCAGTATAACCAACCTCGCCGATTATGCCCGTAAACAAGGTGTCAATTACAAAATTTTGAAATACTTCAACCCCTGGCTTCGACAATCCTATCTCAAAAACCCCTCCAGAAAGAGCTATTCGATCAAAATTCCTGAACCCGGCACACGCACCTTTGCATTGTAAAAATGATAGATCAGTACATGGATGGCGAAGAGAAAATTGTAGTAAGGGGAGCCCGCGAGCATAACCTGAAAAATATTAATGTTGAAATTCCACGCAACAAGCTGACTGTTATCACGGGATTGAGCGGCAGCGGGAAATCATCACTTGCCTTTGACACCATTTATGCCGAAGGTCAGAGAAGATACATAGAGACCTTCTCTGCTTACGCCAGAAGTTTCCTTGGCACAATGGAACGGCCAGACGTGGACGAAATCTCAGGATTGAGTCCTGTCATCTCGATAGAGCAAAAAACTACCAACAAAAACCCTCGGTCGACAGTGGGAACGGTTACCGAGATCTATGACTTTCTCCGTCTACTTTTTGCCCGTGCAGGCGAAGCCGTCTCCTACAACACAGGCGAAAAGATGGTGAAATACAGTGACGATCAGATCATCGACCTTATTCTCGAAAATTACAGCAACAAACGCACTATCCTGCTTGCGCCTATCGTGAAAGGAAGGAAAGGGCACTACCGTGAACTATTCGAGCAGATTCGCAGGCGCGGCTTTCTCCATGCAAGGGTGGATGGCGAGATTGTCGAGCTGACGCATGGGTACAAAGTTGACAGGTACAAAAGCCACCACATCGAAATGGTGATTGACAAGCTGGTGGTAGAAGAAAAAGACCGGAAACGTCTCCGCGAATCCCTCGACAGGGCCATGAAACATGGCGAGGGCATTGTCATGATCCTGGATCCCGATGCCGGATCTGTCCGCTATTTTTCACGTCACCTGATGTGTCCCACGACCGGTATCTCCTACAACGACCCGGCGCCACACAGTTTCTCTTTCAACTCGCCCCAGGGGGCCTGCCAGAAATGCAACGGTCTGGGTGAAATCAACGAGATCGATTTTGCCCGAATCATCCCGGATCCATCCCTTTCCATCATTCAGGGAGGTATCGCACCATTGGGACCCTATAAAAATACCCTCATCTTCTGGCAATTGGAGGCTTTGGCCGAGAAATACCACTTCACATTGAAAACGCCGGTCGGCGAAATTGACGAGGAGACGTTGAATGCGATCCTGCATGGTACCGGGGAACGGATCCAGTTGAAAAATTCGCCGCTGGGCAGCTCCATCGAATACACCATGACCTACGAAGGGATTGTCAAATATGTGGTGAACGAAAAGAGCGATGACCTCTCCAAAAGTGCCCAAAAATGGGCCGATCAATTTCACAAAACCTGCAAATGCCCCGACTGTAACGGTCAGAGGTTACAAAAAGAACCGCTTCACTTCAAAATCGCCGGAAAAAACATCGCCGAACTTGCCATGATGGATATCAGCGAACTCTCCGCCTTCTTTACCGGCATTGGCGGGCGGATGAGCAAACGGCAATTGCAGATTGCCTCTGAAGTCAACAAGGAGATCGTTACCCGGTTGAGTTTCCTGCTGGATGTCGGTTTGAACTACCTATCTCTCGACCGCCCATCTGCTACCCTTTCGGGGGGCGAATCGCAACGTATCCGACTGGCTACCCAGATCGGCTCACAGCTCGTAAACGTGCTTTACATTTTGGATGAGCCCAGCATCGGACTTCACCACCGCGACAACCTGCGGCTAATCCGGTCGCTTCAGCAACTGCGCGATACCGGCAATTCAGTCATCGTGGTGGAACACGACCGCGACATGATGTTGCAGGCCGACTACCTGATCGACATGGGTCCCCACGCAGGTCGCTTTGGCGGAGAGATCGTTGCCGCCGGTACCCCTACAGAAGTACTAAAGATTGACACGCTCACTTCCCAATACCTGACCGGAAAGAAAGAGATTAAAGTTCCCAAAGTCAGGAGAAGGGGAAATGGCAAAACATTATCCCTCAAAGGTGCATCCGGCAACAACCTGAAGTCGATCGATGTCGATTTCCCGTTGGGAAAATTTATCTGTGTGACAGGTGTTTCCGGAAGCGGAAAATCCACTTTGATCAACGAAACGCTGCTACCAATTTTGAGTCAGCATTTTTATAAATCGCTTGACGACCCATTGGCATACCAGTCAATCGTCGGGATAGAGCATCTCGACAAAGTGGTTCAGGTGGACCAATCGCCTATTGGACGGACACCCCGGTCAAATCCTGTGACCTATTGTGGTGTCTTCACCGAAATCAGGACCCTATTTACCCTACTCCCTGAAGCCAAGATCAGAGGTTACAAGCCCGGTCGGTTCTCTTTCAATGTGAAAGGTGGACGCTGCGAGGCATGCGAAGGGGCCGGACTGAAAACCATCGAGATGAATTTTCTGCCCGATGTATATGTTCACTGCGATAAGTGCAACGGCAGACGTTACAACCGCGAGACCCTCGAGATCAGGTACAAAGGCAAATCAATTAGCGATGTTTTGGATATGACTATCCAGCAAGGGGTTACCTTTTTCGAAAATATTCCAGCAATCTCCCACAAATTGCGGACCATCGATGAGGTTGGCCTGGGTTACATTACCCTCGGCCAGGCTTCAACTACATTATCCGGTGGTGAAGCCCAGCGCGTCAAACTTGCTACAGAACTCAGCAAAAGAGATACCGGTCGGACCCTATACATCCTGGACGAACCAACTACCGGACTGCACTTCGAAGACATCCGGGTATTACTTGATGTCCTGAACAAGCTCGTCGAGCGGGGAAATACCGTAATTGTGATTGAGCACAACATGGAGGTGATCAAAATGGCCGATCACATCATCGACATCGGACCGGAAGGAGGACGCGAAGGAGGAAGGCTGCTTTGTAGCGGAACGCCTGAGGAGTTGGTGAAAAATGAGGATTCGTATACGGCGAAGTATTTGAAAGAAGAGCTTTGAATCATTAAACTCGTTAGAATTAATATGAAGGAAAAAGATCCCATAGTTATCGAAATGTTTTATACTTTAACCTGCCCAAACTGCAGGACAATGAAGCGCATGCTAAAGGAGGTTTTACCTGAGTTTGGAGAGAAGTTCAAGTTCGAAACCACTCTGGCCAATATGCCTTCAGGCATGATAAGAACCATGAAACTAGGAATCTACGCAGTACCAACTCTTTTGATTGATGATAAAATTGTTTTCAGGGAAGTACCTTCGAAACAAGAATTGATAAATAAACTTAAAACTTACTGAGTATGGCAACAAAGAAAAAACTAAGGTGTCCGCTGGGTGTACCGGGAGGTATTATCGCAGCACTGATTGGTCTTTCCGGTATTGTGTGCAGTTTAATGCATACCGATCAGCCCTATGCATGGCATGGCTTTGCCGTTTCACTGGCTTTGTTTTTATTGGCAGGTCCATTTGTCCGTATTACCATGATGGTGCATTCGGCCAACGACCGTCTCGACGAACTGGAGAGCAAAATCGATAATAAATAATTGCAATTAGCGATCATTCAAATAAAGTCCCGGATTTTCCCCCGGGACTTTATTTTTGCCCGGAACAATTCATTCGGCCTCTCTTTTTTCTGTAAATTTGAGAAATTATGATGCTGTTTAAAATCATATAGAATAAAATTGAACCCGCTTCGGGGTTCCAAATCACATTTATCTCTCAGCCTCCGGTTTCACCGGAGGTTATTGGCTTCGCCGATCTTCGATTCATATTTAAGTCCTTCGGACTTTATGATTCGAAAAACCCCGAAGAGGGTTTAATTTGAATAACCCCCGGTGAAACCGGGGGAAAATGAAACAATTGAAGCATCAACCCCGAAAGGGTTGAACCGTTTATATATTATTTGAACTAAATTTTAACAGTTTCAATTCCATAATGAAGAATTTAGAAATTTACTGTGTCAATACCGGTACCTGCGACAGCTTCCCGCTAGGGACCACCCTCTCGGAAATTGCAAAAAAAATGGATATTTCCCTGGTGGGTCCCATCTGCGGGGCCTATGTGAACAACAGGGTAAAACCAATGGATTTTGAGCTGGTTAAACCCAAGCGAATAGAATTCTTCGATTACACCAACCGCGACGGGCAACGGCTTTACCTTCGCACCCTTTCATTCATTCTGTTTGCTGCTGTTAAAAACCTATGGCCGGAAGCAAGACTGAAGATCGATCATGCCATCTCCAAGGGCTACTATTGCAGGATCGAAGAACTTGACCATCAGCTCACTGAAGAAGACGTTTGGCAGGTCAAAGAGGAGATGAAAAGCCTTATTCACCAAAATCTCCTGATCGAACGCAAGGCAATGTCCACTGAAAAAGCCATTGAACTATATGAACAGGAAGGCCTTACCAGGAAAGCCGAACTTTTTAAAGGATATGGCCGGTTGTATGCACCAATTTTTGAGCTGGGTGGTCATTACAATTTCTTTTATGGTCATCAACTCAACTATACCGGACAGATTGGCAAATTTGGTTTGGAAAAATATTTCGACGGACTATTGCTTCGTTTTCCCAAACAGAGCGACATGGATGAACTGGAGCCGGCCATCGAACAGGAGAAGCTGTTTGGAATCTTCAGGGAACATAAGCAACGTACCTCACTTCTTGGAGTGAACGACATTTCACACCTCAACCAGATGACTGCCAGTGGTCGTGCAGGAGATGTAATCAAAGTATCGGAAGCGTTGCACGAAAAAAAGATTGCAGAGATAGCCACCATCATTTCCGAAAGACACGACAAGGTCAACCTTGTTCTGATAGCAGGGCCATCAAGTTCCGGAAAAACAACATTCAGCAAACGACTTACAGTACAATTGGCTGTCAATGGTTTGCATGCCATACAGATCTCGCTCGACGATTTTTTTGTGGATCGTGATCACACCCCTCTGGATGAACATGGTGCCTTCGACTTTGAAGCCCTCGAAGCCATTGACATCAAATACTTCAATGAGATTCTGGTTAAACTTTTTAATGGGGAAAGAGTCGAAATGCCACGGTTTGACTTTCAATCGGGCGAAAGAACTTTCAAGGGAGAATTCATTCAATTGGATAAAGACCATATCCTGATCATAGAAGGAATTCATGGCCTCAACCCCGGATTGATCCCAATGATTGAACCGGAAAATTGCTATAAAATTTTCATCTCAGCGCTGACTCAAATTTCTATTGATGAGCATACCTATGTACCAACTACCGACAACCGGTTGTTGCGCAGAATGATCAGGGACGCGAAATACAGGGGCTACAGTGCATCAACAACCATCCAGCGATGGCCCAGCGTTCGCCGCGGTGAAGAGAAATATATTTTCCCTTACCAGGAAAATGCCGATATCATCTTTAATTCTGCCCTGGTTTATGAGCTTGCTGTCTTGAAAAGATACGCCAATATCCTGCTAAAAACCGTAAAAGAGAATGAAGCCCAGTATTCGGAGGCAGCCAGGCTTATTGTGTTTATCTCCTACTTCAGTTTTATTCCGGAGACAGAGATTCCGCCAACATCGGTTTTGAGGGAATTTCTCGGAGGAAGCAGTTTTGACTATTGATAAACTACTTTGAAATTAAGCTTAAAATCATCGTTGGTACTGATTCCCATCAGCGATGGTGGATCAACCTTGAATTGAGTCATCTTAAGCTGGAAATCTCCTGTGAAAGTAAGCTTATTCCCCTCTTTGGCAAATTTCCCCTTTAAAGCAACAGGCTGACTAATACCATGAAAAGTCATGGTTCCGGTAGAGGTAAAATCACCGCCTTCGATTGTCACAGAAGAACTTACAAAGGTGACATTGGGATATTTCAATGCTTCTGTGACCTCCATCATGTGGGAGTCGCGGTTCGCATTTTTACTATCGAAAGTGGAGACTTTTGCAGAGACGGCAACCTGATAAATGGTGCTTCTGGCATCATCGGTCAGGATAACCGAATTGATCTCTTTGCTCTCTCCGGTCCATGCATGTAATGGATGGTTCATCGCATAGGTAATGGAAGACTCCTCTTTTACATTACTGACTTTAACCTTATTCTGTGCAAGCAAACTGAAACCCAAAAGAAGGGTTATCAGCAATAAACCGGATCTTTTCATGATGAACATCTTTAGTAAATAAGTTAATCTGTGCAACCACAGATTACACAAGTTACGAAGATTGTACACAAAGGTTTCAGGAGAGATATGAAACATAAGATAGGAGATATGTGAAATGGGATATGAGCTGCCGGTGCAAAACCAGAAAATTTCATTCTTTTAATCAGCAAATTATCACATCTCCACATCAACTCATCAGCACATCAACTCATCAGCATACCAACACATCATTGTCAGAAAATCAGCATCATTCGATTTTGAAATTGATGAAGAAAAAGTTGATTTTCCAATTTGTTTGCTTAATTTTATAAAATCATGACCTGAAGGCTTGTAGTAAACCGTTAGTTATTAATGCATCTAACCGCCTGCCTATATTAAAAACAAATCCAATAAGCGCCGTCCGTAAAACAAGAAAGCGACACTTGCGCGCCGCTTTAGATGTTTTCACAACGGAATAATCCTTATTGTGATTTGCTTCAAATTGTACCACCAAAGTAGTAAGAAATATCGAAACACAAAATAATATGAAAATAATTTTAGGATTGGATTTAGGCGTTGCTTCCATTGGATGGGCACTGATTAATGTTGAAAATGACATTCCTGCAGAGATTTTAGGAATGGGTAGTAGGATAGTCCCTTTGACTCCTGATGATGCGAACGAATTTTCAACCGGAAACGCGATTTCAAAAAATCATAAAAGGACTGAAAGAAGAACACAAAGGAAAGGATATGACAGGTATCAATTCCGTAGGAAGAATCTGACTGATTTTCTACGAAAATTCAATATGTCTCCAACAGAAGAATTAATAAAGCTGGCTGCACTTGAATTATGGGGTCTTAGGGCAAAAGCAGTTAATAAGCAAATATCGCTCATTGAATTGGGGCGTATACTTTACCATCTTAACCAAAAAAGAGGATACAAATCTGCCAAGACCGATGGCCCTGATGATAAAAAGCAACGTGATTATGTTGCAAATGTCAAAAACCGACATACTACAATAAAAGAGTTAGGACAAACTATTGGTCAATATTTCTATGATCAACTGCAAAAAGACAAACGCTACAGAACCAAAGAACAAGTTTTCCCACGAGCAGCTTATATTGAAGAATTTGAAGCAATCTGGGATTCCCAGGCTAAACACTATCCTGAAATCTTGACTAAAGAGAATAAAGAGTCCGTAAGAGACGAAATCATATACTATCAGCGCAATTTGAAGTCTTGCAAACACCTTGTTTCATTGTGCGAATTTGAAATGCGAGCCTATAAAAACAAGGACGGCAAAACAGTTTACGATGGGCCAAAGGTTGCTCCTCGTTCTTCGCCTCTTTTTCAAGTTTGTAAGATTTGGGAAAGCATTAATAATTTGGTATTAAAGAATAGAAGAGGAAAAGAGTTTGAATTTACATTAGAACACAAACAAGCTCTTTTCAACCATTTGGACAATAACGAAAAGCTGACGATAAACGATCTTTATAAGATCCTCGGTATTAGTAAATCCGAAGGTTGGTGGGGCGGAAAAGCCATTGGCAAAGGTTTGCAGGGAAATACAACCAAAATGCAAATATCGAAAGCACTGGAAGGAATTATTGACCAACAGAAGAATTTACAATTCAATCTTAAAAATATTGACACCAAATTGATTGATACCGAAACTGGAGAAATAGTCCAGCAAATAAGCCCTGATTTTGAGAAAGAGCCACTTTATCGTTTGTGGCATACCATTTACTCCATTCATAATAAAGATGAACTTGCAATTGTGTTGCAAAAGAATTTCAGTATCGAAGCACCTGAAGTTATTGATGCACTGTATAAAATCGATTTCGTCAAGGCTGGCTTTGGAAACAAATCAGCTAAAGCAATTCGGAGAATATTGTCATATCTCCAAGATGGGTTAATGTACAGCGAAGCATGTCTTGCAGCCGGATTCAGGCACTCCGTTAGTTTGACTGTCGCCGAAAATAATGCGCGTGAATTACTAGCAAAATTACCCCAGATCAAGAAAAATGAGCTTAAACAACCAATTGTTGAAAAGATACTCAATCAGATGATCAATCTGGTGAACGTCGTGATTGATCAATACGGTACAATTGATGAAATCAGAGTTGAACTGGCACGTGAGCTCAAACAAAGTAAAGACGAAAGAAATGCTACAGACAAAAACATGCGTCTGCGCGAGAAAGAAAATGATACTTATGCTAAAAGAATTCTTTTGGACTATGGGTTGACTGCTTCCCGCACAAGAATCCAGAAATTTAGAATGTGGGAAGAGTCCAGGCAAAAATGTTTTTACTGTGGACAAACGGTAAATTTCAATGAATTTTTGAGAGGTTTTGATGTAGAAGTGGAGCACATCATCCCAAAATCATTATTCTTCGACGATGGGTTTTCGAATAAAGTTTGTTCTTGCAGAAAATGCAATTCTGAAAAGGGAAATCAGACAGCCTTTGATTATATGCAATCAAAATCAGAAAATGAATTTGAGAGCTACCTTACACGTGTGGAAGAATATTACAAAAACGGAGATATCAGCAAAACAAAAAAGGAGAGACTTCTTACTGCGAAAGAAAAGATCCCTACAGACTTCATCGACAGACAACTTCGCGAAACACAATATATCGCCCGAAAAGCCAAGGCTATTTTAGCACAGGTAGCGCGAAATGTTTGGGCAACAAGCGGCAGTGTAACGGATTTTATTCGGCACACTTGGGGATGGGATAAGATCCTACATGACCTTCAAATAGATAAATACCGGTTAACTGGACAAACTGAGATGGTGGAATTTGTTCACAAGAATCAAAGACATAGTGAGGAAAGAATTTTGGGATGGAGCAAACGGTTAGATCACCGACATCACGCAATTGATGCTTTGGTTGTGGCATGCACCAGACAAAGTTATATTCATCGATTAAATAACCTTAACACCGAAAGGGAGGCCATTTGGCAGGAGTTAAAAAATCAAAGTTTGGAGTACCAAGGCAAATTCTCTTCTTTGGAGAGATGGCTCGAAGAACAACCTCATTTCTCGAAAGAACATGTTCAAAATAAAGTAGCAGGAATACTCGTTTCTTTCAAACCCGGTAAAAAGGCAGCCTCAACCGGAAAACGGATAAAGTATTCAAATGGCAAGAAAATAGTTTTACAGGAAGGTATTATTGTACCGCGTGGAGCCTTACATGAGGAGAGTGTTTATGGCAAGATAAAGATTCTTGATGAAATGAAGCCACTGAAATATCTGTTTGAAAATCCTGTATTAATATTCAAACCTTACATCAGAGAATTAGTCGAACAACGCCTTAAAGAACATGAGGGAGATTCTAAAAAGGCAATCGCTTCATTAGCAAAAAGTCCTATACAACTAAAGGATGGTGTGAATTTGGAGTATGCTACCTGCTTCGAGGAAAAATACATTATTAAATACCCACTCCAGTCGATTAAAACTAAAGACGTTAATTCAATCATCGATAAACATGTTCGTGAAGTTGTAAGAGAACGATTAAACAAATTTAATAACAATGAAAAGGAGGCTTTTAAAGATTTAGAAAACAATCCTCTTTGGTTAGATAAGAATAAAACAATTAAAGTGAAAACCCTTCGTTGTTTTACCGGACTATCAGCAGTGGAACCCATTAAAAGAAATGAGATAGGTAATGCTGTCGGGTTTGTAAAACCTGGCAACAATCACCACATTGCGATTTACACTGATAAAGCAGGTAAAAAGCATGAGCAAACTTTAACCTTTTGGAGCGTTGTTGAACGTAAAAAGCATGGCATTCCTGCAATTATTACTAACCCCTCCGATGTTTGGGATAGCATACTTGATAAAGATTTACCTGAAAATTTTTTAAATAGTTTACCACAGTTCGATTGGTCATTTGAGGTTAGTCTTCAGCAAAACGAGATGTTTGTGCTTGGTATGCCTGAAGAGGATTATCATTTAGCTATAGAAAAAAGGGATCTCTCACTAATAAGTAAATATCTCTATCGGGTACAGAGCATTTCAGAAAGTGATTATTGGTTTAGATTACACCATGATACAATAAACGACAAAACCACAGAAGCAAGCATTTTAAAAAGATTCTGTCGAATCAAAAGTTTTGCAGCCTTCAATTCATTATATCCACACAAATTACAAATCAATAACATAGGCCAAATCACCTCCATAAACAATAAACCTATCCTTAAACCAATACCAAAAGATAAAGTATCATCCACTCAAATACAAATTTAAGTGGAGCCCTGGCTTCTGCTTCCCAAAGCATTCGGCTATTGGCTGGCTTTGGGAAAATCCGAAAGTAAGCTCCTGCAGGAAGGAAGGTTTCCGTAAGGCCGGCAGGCAAATACGAGCGACCGGTTGACTTGAAGTTGCCCTGTCCCTTAACCAAAACCAACATCTATGATCAAACGTACCCTTTACTTTGGAAACCCGGCCTATCTCCGGTTTAAGGATGAGCAGCTAGAGGTCGGCTTGCCGGAGGCAAAACTGCTTCCCGAAAAAGACCGTTCCATCACCATCCCCATTGAGGATATTGGGGTAGTGGTGATCGATCATCCGCAAATCACACTTACCCATTGGTTGATTAATGCTTTGTTGGGAAATAATGTTGCCCTGATTACCTGCGACGATCGCCACATGCCCTCGGGATTGCTCCTGCCGTTGGAGGGAAACACCATTCAAAGTGAGCGGTTCAACCATCAGATCAATGCTTCCGAACCCTTGCGAAAGCAATTGTGGCAACAAACCATTCGGCAAAAAATCTTAAATCAGGGAGCCGTTCTGAAAATGCAAGGGAAGAAGATTGAAAACATGAAATACTGGGCGGATCAGGTAAAGAGTGGCGATTCAGAAAATCATGAAGCCAGGGCCGCTGCCTATTACTGGAGCGAATTGTTCGATTCTTCCCTTTATTTCAGGCGGGACCCTGATGGTTCGGCGCCAAACAGTCAGCTAAATTACGGTTACGCTATCCTCAGGGCCGTCGTAGCCCGTTCGCTCGTGTCATCCGGTCTTTTGCCGACTTTCGGGATCCATCACCACAACCGGTATAATGCCTATTGTCTGGCTGATGACATCATGGAGCCCTACCGACCGTTTGTCGACAAGATTGTAGTGGGGTTGATCCGTGAAGCTGAAATTTCTGAGGAACTCACTAAAGCCCAAAAGACCAAACTATTGCAAATACCCACCTTAGACGTGAACATCAATGGCCGCCGAAGCCCGTTGATGTTGGCTGTTCAACAAACAACGGCATCCCTGGCCAAATGTTTCCGGAGGGAACTCCGACGGATTGAATATCCGGAATTAAATTGACAGGCCTTGGAACGTCTGAGTGAATATCGAATTATGTGGGTAATGGTACTTTTTGATCTGCCGACCGAAACAAAGAAAGAGCGAAAGATTTATGCCCTGTTTCGGAAAAAATTGTTGAAAGACGGTTTTACGATGTTTCAATTCAGCATCTATCTGCGTCATTGTCCCAGCAAAGAGAACGCGGATGTCCATATCAAAAGGGTGAAAAATGAACTGCCTGAAAATGGCCATGTCGGCATTTTATGTATCACAGACAAACAATTCGGGGAGATGGAACTTTTTTTTGGTAAAAAACCGGCAGAGAAAAAAGAGCAGGTACAACAGCTGGAATTGTTTTGAGATTCTTTACCAGCATAAAAAAACCGGATCTAAGTCCGGTTTTTTTATGCTGGTAACACCCATTTTTTTAATCTCTGAAATAGCACCTAAACTACACATTATAACTCAAATAAGCTATGGTGTGGTGTTTGTCAATAAGTCAAAGATACAATTTGAAAGCAAATCACAACAATGTAATGGTTGTGTGAAAAGTAGTGAGTGGTGTTTGTCAATAAGTCAAAGATA
>JBBIUJ010000013.1:0-24903 GCA_037440345.1 Prolixibacter sp. | reverse complement strand
AGGCCCTATCTCTTTTCCAACTCACTTCCCCCGGCAGTGGTCAATGCCGGCATCAAAATGTTCGCGATGATGGCCGAGACTTCTGAACTTCAGGATAAACTCCATCAGAACACCCGATATTTTATGAAGGAGATGCTGGCTGCCGGATTCGATATTAAACCGAGTAAATCAGCCATTTGTGCAGTCATGCTGTACGATGCGAAACTTTCACAGGATTTTGCCGCCCAATTGTTGGATGAAGGGATCTACGTGATTGGTTTCTATTATCCTGTTGTTGCGCAAGGGCAAGCCCGCATCAGGGTCCAACTATCTGCCGCTCATACCCAGGCTCAACTGGATAAAGCAATAACGGCATTCACGAAAGTTGGTAAGTCACTGGGTATTATAAAGTAAGAAGATAATTATAAAATACAATTGCTCTCTTTTTTCCTCTTTTCCAAATCCATATTTGTGTCTAAATAAAACTAATTTTACCGTTCGAATTTTTATCAAGCTTTTCGACTTCAATCGGGTTGGGCAGCATTTATCATGTTACATCTTTATCGAAAATTTATAATGAGAAAAAGTTTCGCTGGCTTATTTGCATTTTTACTGTTTATCTCAGTTCAGGTAAAAGGGGATGAAGGAATGTGGCTTCCCTCATTGGTGGGAAAGCTGAACATCGACAAAATGCAATCGATGGGTTTAAAATTAAGTGCTGAACAGATATACAGCATTAATCATTCAAGTTTGAAAGATGCAGTTGTCGCATTGGATCACGGTTCCTGCACGGCAGAAATTGTTTCTGCCGACGGTTTGCTGCTTACCAACCACCATTGCGGATTTGGAGAGATTCAAAAGCACAGTTCTGTCGAACACGACTATCTGAAAGATGGATTTTGGGCAAAGACCCGTGACCAGGAGTTGGCAAATCCTGGTAAGAGCGTAACTTTCCTGATAAGAATGGAAGATGTAACTGAACGGGTATTGAAAGGTATTTCTGATACCATGTCGGCATCATCGAAAATGCAGAAGATGTTAACGGCTATTTCTGCCATTGAAAAAGAGGCAAAAGGCTCAACCAAATATGAGACCAGGGTCAGGTCGCTGTTTGAAGCCAACACATACTACCTTTTCGTAACAGAAACATTCAAGGATATTCGTTTGGTTGGAACACCACCTCAGTCGGTCGGAAAATTCGGTGGAGAGACCGATAACTGGATGTGGCCCCGTCATACCGGCGACTTTTCCATGTTCAGGATCTATTGCGCTCCCGATGGTAGTCCTGCTGATTATGCCAAAGAAAATGTGCCATATCACCCCAAATACCACCTGCCTGTTTCAATCAAAGGTGTGCAAATGAACGATTATACCATGATTCTGGGCTATCCCGGCAGGACGAACCGTTATCTCACCTCTTACGGACTCAAGAATACGATGGACATCGTGAACAATATCCGGATCAAAGCAAGGGCTGCCAAGCTGGATATCATCCGTGATTACATGGCCAAGGGCGAAAAAAACAGAATCCAGTACGCATCAAAATTTGCAATCAGTTCAAACTATTACAAATATTCAATCGGTCAGAATATGGGCCTGTCGGCATTAAATGTGATTGACCAAAAAATGGCCATCGAGAAAGATTTTACAAACTGGCTTAACGGCGATCCGGCCAAAAAGTCCAAATACGGTGATGTTCTGGGCACTATCGCTAAATCGTACAAATCTATAGATGACAAAGTGGCCTTGGAATATACCCGGGAGGCTCTCTTGGGTGGTCCGGAGATTTTGCGGTTTTCATTGGGTGTCAGTTCATTGTACGATGAATTAAAAGGCAACGATGCGGAAAAAATCAAGGCTGCTGCAGATAAAGTCAGAGCTTCGCTGGAAGAGTTTTACAAAGATTTCGATGCGGAAACGGATCAAAAAATTACAGCTGCCATGACTAAGATGTATGCTGAAAATGTTATTCCAAAATATCATCCAACCTTCATAACTGAAGTATCCAAAAAATACAAAGGCGATTTTTCTGCTTTTGCCGCTCATATGTTCAAGAAAAGCTTATTCCCGGATCAAAAGAAACTTGAGGCTTTCCTTGACAAACCGTCCCAAAAAGCACTAGACAAAGATCCGGTGTACCAGGCTATACTCTCCATTTTGAATACTGCCAAACTGGTGAGCGAGGATAATCTTAAATCGACTGCCGGATTGGAGAGCAGCAAAAAACTTTTTGTTGCAGGACTAAACGAAATGAACAAGGAGAAAAATCTCTATCCTGATGCCAACTCAACCATGCGTCTCACCTATGGGAAAGTTGGTGATTACAACCCAAGGGATGGAGTGCACTACAACTATTTCACAACGCTGAAAGGTTATGCCGAAAAGGGAATTGCCGGGGATGCTGATTTTGACTTTCCACAGCGTTTGATCGACCTTTACCATTCCAACGACTACGGCAGATATGCCGACCAAGACGGAACACTTCACACCTGCTTCACCTCCAACAACGACATTACCGGCGGTAATTCGGGAAGTCCGGTTATGAATGCCAATGGCGAACTGATTGGAATCGCTTTCGACGGCAACTGGGAAGCAATGAGTGGAGATATTGCTTATGAGGCTGATATTCAAAAATGTATCAATGTGGACATCCGTTTTGTTTTGTGGGTCATTGATAAATATGCAGGAGCAAAGCACTTGGTCGACGAGATGACCATTATCGAATAGTAAACAGGTAATCTACTTCTGATCGCAGACAATGAAAAATTTCAATGACGAACCGTCTCCAAATATTGTCATGTATACGGACGGTTCCTCATTGGGTAATCCCGGACCAGGCGGATATGGCACACTTCTTCTTTACGGGCACCATAAGAAAGAGCTTTCTGCCGGTTTCAGGCTGACGACCAACAACCGAATGGAACTGATGGCAGTCATTGCCGGTCTGGAGGCCCTTAAGCAGAAGGAGAGTCAGGTGACCGTCTACACCGATTCGAGATATGTTGTTGATGCTGTCGAAAAAGGCTGGTTGAACAACTGGATCAGGATCCGTTTCAAGGGAAAGAAAAATAGTGATCTCTGGATGCGTTTTTACGAAGTATATCAGAATCACTCCGTAAAATTTGTTTGGGTGAAAGGCCATGCAGCAATTCCCGGCAACGAAAGGTGCGACCAGTTGGCCGTAGCGGCAGCCAATGGATCAGATCTTTTGGATGATGAAGGATTTACAAAAATCGCAGGTTAAGAGACCGAATTATCTGGGTATGACTATGATGCATTTTCTTTACAATACAGGGATTCGATTTTACCAATTTTTAATTTGGGTAGTCTCTTTTAGAAACCCAAAGGCAAAAAAATGGCTCTCCGGCAGGAAAAATCTTTTTGAAAAAATTAAAAAAGAGGTAACTCCGGGTAACCATCTGCTTTGGTTTCATGTCTCCTCATTGGGAGAGTTTGAGCAAGCTAGGCCTGTCATCGAAGGGGTTAAAAAAAGATTTCCTGAGTACAGGATCCTGCTTACCTTCTTTTCCCCCTCGGGTTACGAACAGAAAAAAGATTACCCCCTTGCCGATTATGTCTACTACCTCCCACTGGATACTCCCCAAAATGCATCCAAATTCCTAGACCTTGTGCAACCCGACAAAGCATTCTTTGTCAAATACGAGTTTTGGTTCAATTTTCTGACTGAACTCAGGCAAAGAGAGATTCCCACCTATATTTTCTCTGCGCTTTTCCGTCCATCGCAACTCTTTTTCCAGCCGTGGGGGAAATGGTTCAGAAAAGCGTTGAAAGCGTATACACATCTGTTCGTTCAAAACCAAAGTTCGTTTGACATCCTCCATAAGTTTGGATTTGACAATGTTACCATCAGTGGTGATACCCGATTGGATCGAGTGGCCCAAATAGCTGAAGCTGCCTCAGTGTTACCGAAACTTGAACAATTTTGTGCAGGAAATCTCGTGATAGTTGCCGGCAGCACCTGGCCGGAAGATGAGGAGATATTTTTGAATTATGTCAATGAATGTACACACAAAGTCAAGTTTGTTATTGCTCCCCACGAGGTCAATGAAAGTTCCCTGGATCGGATTACTTCTGTACTGAAAGGTTCCTACGTGCTTTATTCTTCACCTTCAACTCCCGAACAACTTGCTGCAGCCGATGTACTGGTAGTAGATGGTTACGGTTATCTGGTATCTGTTTACCGGTATGCAAAGATTGCCTTTATAGGAGGAGGTTTCACTACCGGAATTCATAGTATTCTGGAACCTGCCGTATATGGAATGCCCGTCGTTTTCGGACCCGATTACCACAAATTCCACGAAGCATTTGAGATGATTCAGTTGGGAGCAGCCCATTCTGTTTCCAATTATGAAGAGTTGATCAAACTCTTCGAAAGCTATCTGACAGATCCAAAAAGGTTGGCCGATGAGAGCTTTCTAGCCTCCCAATACGTTGAATGTAACCGCGGAGCCACCGAACAAATTATCCAGTATTTCTTCGAAAAGTAAGATTTCACCTCCTTTCAACTCGTCTCTTTTTTGGATTCAAAAAATCAGGAAAAATTCTTTTTTGTCAACTTTTGGAGATATTAATTTTCCTATCTAACTGTATTTGTGTATATTAACACATTGAAGTTGATAACTTTTTTTTGAAATGGGGAAATTAACTATCCAAAAAAATGACTTTTAACATATCTTTACCTATGAAAGTTCGACTCCCGTATGGGAAGTTATCTAACTGTAAATCCTTGATATTTATCCTAAGAATCCTTAGCCATGGAATTAAAAGATGTTTCCGCAATGAAAAAAAATAGTGACCTTAAAATTTATACAAACGAAGAGGCTTTTGAAGCTTCCCTGAAGTATTTTCAGGGTGATGAATTGGCCGCCCGCGTATGGGTCAACAAATATGCATTGAAAGATTCTTTTGGCAATCTATTTGAGCTTACCCCGGATGACCTTCACCACAGATTGTCTTCAGAGATTGCCCGCGTTGAAAGAAAGTATCAGAACCCACTTTCTGAAAAGGAGCTTTTTGAATTGTTCGAAGGCTTTAAATACATCGTTCCTCAGGGTGGGCCGATGACCGGTATAGGAAATGATTTCCAAACAGGTTCGCTTTCCAACTGTTTTGTTGTTGGAAATGGCGCAGATTCTTACGGAGGAATCATGATGGTGGACCAGGAACAGGTTCAGCTAATGAAAAGACGGGGTGGTGTTGGTCATGATCTGTCGCACATCCGTCCGAAAGGATCGCCTGTTAAGAATTCGGCGCTCACATCGACAGGGATTGTTCCTTTCATGGAGCGTTTTTCCAACTCGACCAGAGAGGTTGCACAGGATGGTCGCCGCGGGGCCTTGATGCTCTCGGTCTCCATCAAGCATCCGGATTCTGAGCAGTTCATCGATGCAAAAATGGATGAAGGCAAAGTGACAGGCGCCAATGTATCCGTGAAAATTGATGACGAATTTATGAAGGCTGTTCGCAATTCTACAACCTATCACCAGAAATATCCGATCAACAGCAACGAGCCGGTCTATACCAAAGATATTGATGCGACCAGCCTGTGGCAGAAAATTGTATTCAACGCCTGGAAATCGGCCGAACCTGGCATTCTTTTCTGGGATACGGTTATCCGTGAATCGGTGCCTGATTGTTATGCTGATCTGGGATATGGAACGGTTTCGACCAATCCATGCGGTGAAATTCCACTCTGTCCTTATGACAGTTGCCGCCTGATTGCCATCAATCTCTATTCCTATGTTGACCATCCATTTACGGAACAGGCAAAATTTAATTTTCCGCTCTTCCGTTCGCATGTAAGACTTTCCCAGCGAATCATGGACGATATCATTGATCTCGAACTCGAAAAAATCGATGCCATCTATGATAAAATCGTAGCCGACCCTGAGATGGACGAGATTAAACAGGTTGAATTGAACTTGTGGGAAAAAATCAAGGAGAAAGCTGTTAACGGACGCAGAACAGGCATTGGTATCACAGCCGAAGGCGATATGCTCGCAGCCCTTGGACTCCAGTATGGTTCTGAAAATGCCATCGATTTCTCGGTAGAAGTACACAAAATTGTTGCCATCGAGGCCTACCGTGGTTCCGTCATGTTGGCCAAGGAGAGAGGGGCCTTCCCAATCTACGATACGAAGAAAGAGATAAACAACCCTTACATCAAACGTCTGGCAATCGCCGATCCTGAGCTTTACGACGAGATGGCAAAATATGGACGCAGAAATATCGCCCTGCTCACCATCGCCCCTACCGGGACTACCAGTTTGATGACACAAACCACTTCTGGCATTGAGCCCGTATTTATGCCGGTTTACAAACGGAGAAGAAAGGTCAACCCGAACGACAAAGAGGCCCGTATCGACTTCGTTGATGAAATGGGCGATTCGTGGGAAGAGTACATCATCTTCCACCATAAATTCAAAGTATGGATGGAGACCAAAGGGTACAAAACCAACAAGAAATACAGCAATGATGAGATTGATGCGTTGGTCAACAAATCCCCATATGCCAAAGCAACCTCCAACGATATCGACTGGATGGCAAAGGTCAGAATGCAGGGCCAGATTCAAAAATGGGTAGACCACTCCATCTCGGTGACCATCAACTTACCAGAGGAAGCTACCGAAGAGTTGGTCGGAAAGTTGTTCTTTTCCGCTTGGGAAAGTGGCTGCAAAGGAGTAACCGTGTACCGCGAAGGTTCCAGATCAGGTGTCTTACTCTCCACCAAAGACAAGAAAAACGAAGGTGTATTCCCGACCAAACGCCCTGAAGTGTTGGAAGCGGAGATCGTTCGCTTTCAAAACAACAAAGAAAAATGGATTGCTTTCATTGGCTTGATTGATGGCAAACCTTACGAAATTTTCACGGGTTTGGCCGATGACGAAGATGGCATTCTCCTTCCCCGCTCGGTGACGGATGGATGGATCATCAAAAACAGGGACGAAAATGGCGTTTCAAGGTACGATTTCCAATACCGGAACAACCGCGGTTACAAGACCACCATCGAAGGATTGTCCTTCAAATTCAACCCCATCTTCTGGAACTACGCCAAGTTGATCTCAAGCGTATTGAGGCACAGCATGCCAATCCAGAAAATTGTCGAACTGATTACCAGTCTCCAGTTTGATGTCGAATCTATCAATACCTGGAAGAATGGCGTCGCGCGCGCATTGAAAAAGTACATACCAAACGGAACAACCTGCGAGGATGCGAAATGTGAAGGATGCGGTTCAGACAACGTAATTTACCAGGAAGGTTGCCTCATCTGTAAGGATTGTGGCTCCTCCAAATGTGGATAAGTGTTTTCATAAGTTTTTTAGATAATTATCTCTGGGGGGAAGATCGAAAGGTCTTCCCTTTTTTATGGGAGGTTCCTTAAGCTGACGGCTATCAATGTCACGGTAAATACCCGGTTTTAATCAAATGAACTAACGAGTTTGGCTAAAGCCCTGATCCATTTTCATTCCCTGCCCGTCAGCTAAAGCAGACGGCAATGAATGAATCCCGGATTTTCAAACAAATTAAGATTCTTCTCACTTTGTGATGGAATAGCCATGAACGAATATTCGCACCAACCGAAAATGATTAGGTGACTATTGGCTTCGCCGATCTTCGATTCCATTTGGCAATTAAAAATCAATTTATAAACATGATATTGCAACGCCCAAATTCGTTTTTCTTTCAGAATTAATGTAAATTGTATGGTACTATCAAATTTAAGATAAAGAATTTCCATTTCATTGCCGTCTGCTTTAGCTGACGGATTTAAAGAACATGATAAAAACCCGGCTTTAGCCAAATCTTTTTTGCAAAAAATGTCACATGTCAGAATTTGGATTCATTTGGTATTTGCCACAAAACAGCGGGAGAATCTACTATCTAGAGGATTGCGGATCGCATTTTAGGAACACATTCTATCAAATTGTCAGAAGACAGATATCTTTTTACAAGCAATAAATGGCTTTAAATTAATTATGGATGCATAAATTGCTATAACTTAAATTAGGCAAAAGCCCCAATCCATACACATCTCATTGCCGTCAGCTAAAGCAGTAGGTAATGAACAAAATCAAAAATCGAATCTGATCCCTGCGATGGGCACCAAACCGATCAATTTCTTATCTGTCTGCACCACTGCTCCCTTTGTGTAGCTGAAATTTCTTTTGTAAACATTGTGCCGGTTCAGGAGATTCTGGATATCCAGGGAAAAATTAAATGCCGATCTCTTTTTATTGATCCTGTAATTGATTCCGGCATCCATCCTGTCAAAAAATGGCAGGTGTTTTCCAAAAACCTGTTCAGTGTCGTAGACCATGTACTTTTTCGAGATCGTTTGGGCATAATTCGGAGGGGTGAAACGATAACCTCCCCGGGCAATATTGCGGAAATTGAATCCAACCGAATTTTGCCCTTGTTTACCAACCTTAAACTCCTTACCCAATAACAGATTGAAAACAAAGTTAGAATTGTAATAAGTTGAGTACCATTTGGTATTTGCAGCCCTGTACCTTGAATCAAAAAGAGAAATGGTTGCAAGCAAATAGTAGTTGTGAAGAAATGACTTATCGATGGTCAACTCTACCCCCACATTGTCAGAAATTCCCGCATTACTAAGATCAATGTCCGGCATTCCTTCCGAAATATTAACCATCGAAAAGGTATTGTTACTGGTCTGACTTATTGGAACATCATACAAATGCTGGTAGTAACCTTCCAAAGTAATCTTTAGTTCATCGGAGAAGGATTTTCTGTATCCTGTTACCAAATGGAAAGCCTTGGTAGTTTTCAGGTCACTATTCAATGGAATTCTACCCGATTTTCCTGTTTTCACCCGGAAATAATAGATTGGAAGAGGTTCCTGTCTGGAGTAGAAACCAGTTCCAAAGTTGAGGGATTGGTTTCCGTTAAGCCGAAAGATCATTCCCAGCCTTGGCTCGATGGTCAGCTCCTTATTGATTCCAGTGTAGGTCGAATGAATTGAAGGTGCCATCTCAAAAAAATCAGACGGCTTGTATTTCCATTGAAAATATGCCTGGGTATAATAACTTCGGGACCGCTCATCGACCAGCGTGTCGAATTTGGCATTCGATTGCCTCCTGATGCTGAACATTTCGGGGAAAGAGTTGTGGTATTCAAAGCCAATTCTGAACGAATTTTTGGTATTCACTTTTCTGTTCACCATCACGGATGTCCTCAAAACAGGGGTGATAAACCAATCCTGTTTATTCAGGCTATGGACAAGATTTGTGTCAATGACCCCTTCATGCCAGTTTTCATTGGAACTTGTGAATCCTACTATGGTACGGATATACGTTCTCCCATCCCTGAAATTTTTTAAATGTTTGATACCGAAAACCGCCATCGCATCCTCCTCCAAAAACTCATCATTGTTGATTCCATTCGCAATATCAGCCTTGACATGGGAAGGTTCATTTCCGGTCCTACTTTTCCCTCCAACCGAAAAAAATTCAAGATCTCCCAATTTGTCCCCGTGAAAATTCATTTTGAAGGTCCAGTCTACCGAACTTGGAATGATGCTCAAATCCCGTAAATTAATGATGCCATATTTCTGCAGAATATTGAAATTGGCATACCGGAAGTTAAACAGATAGGAGTTACCGGAAGATTTCCCGATTGGACCCTCCGCGGCCGCTTCAGCGCCAACCACGCTTAGCTGCAATCCAAACTCATGGCGATCGGTATTGCCCTTTCTCAGTCTCAAATCCATCACGCCAGATAATGCATTCCCAAATTCCGCGGGGAATGCCCCAGTATAAAAATCAAAATCAGCCAGTACATTGGTCGAGATCATGGAGTAGGCGCCGCCGTTATTCCCTACACCATTTGCCAGGTGGTTGGGATTAGGTATCTCGAGACCTTCCAAACGCCATGAAATTCCTCTGGGAGAGTTTCCCCTGACTACGATTTCATTGCTGTCATCGCTGTTTCCACTGGTAACCCCTGCAAAATTGGCCACCATGCGCAATGGATCATAATAACCCCCGGCGAATCTCGCTGCGTCCTGGCTTTGTAAAGTCTGAAGGCTTGATCCGCTGGAGGGGGTAAGCCACATTTTTTTCCCTGCAGATACCTGTACCTCACCTGTTTCGAAAGCTTTGGCCTCGAGAGGAATCTCTAGTATCACCTCTTTCCCTGTTCCAACCTGAATGTTTTGAATTATTTTGGATGTATAACCTAGACAGGATACCAAAAGGTTCCACCTGCCCGGGGAAATTTGCAGTTTAAAATTCCCAAGATTATCGGTGAAAGCGACAAACTCTTTGTTTTGATTGGTAAACTTTAGGCTTGCTTCCGCTATGGGTTGCCTCGACTCAACATCAACAAGAGTCCCCTTCACCGTCTGCAGATATCCCTGTGCACTGGAAAAAGAAGAACCTGCGAAAAGAGCAAAAAAAAGGCAAATCAAATGCAAATAGCACTTTCCTTGCCTGTATATTTCTACTGTCATCATCGATTAGATGAGCTATTCGAGGTAGGTATATCCGTATAAACCTGAACGATAGTTAGATAAAAATTCCTTTCCCTCTTCAGCCGAGATAATTCCTGATTTAACGGAGGAGGTTACCCAGGTTTCTACAGTGCGAACCAGCTTTTTCGGATTGTACTGTACATATTCCAAAACCTCCGCTACTGCTTCACCATCGATGACCTGATCGATAGAGTACCCCTTTTCATCCACTGATACATGAACGGCATTGGTATCCCCAAAAAGATTGTGAAGGTCGCCCAGAATCTCCTGATAAGCCCCTACCAGGAAGACGCCGATGTAGTAAGGCTCTTTTGGTTTGAGGGAATGCACCGGAAGATAATAAGATTGGTTGCGAACGGAGATAAAGTTGTCGATCTTCCCATCCGAATCACATGTGATATCCTGCAGGGTAGCAGTGCGGTCGGGTTTCTCATCCAATCGGTCCAATGGAATGATCGGGAAAATCTGGTCGATTGCCCAAGAATCCGGAAGCGACTGGAAAAGGGAGAAATTACAGAAGTATTTATCTGACAACAACTTAGGTAAAGAAAGAAACTCTTCGGGCACATGCTTCATCCCACTAACCATTTGGGTGGTCTCTTGTGCGATCGACCAGAACAACCGTTCAATTTTGGCCCTGGTGCTGATATCCAGCAATCCAAGACTGAAGCGATCAAGTGCCTCTTCCCTTATCTGCTGCGCATCGTGCCAGGTTTCCAACATCCGGGGTTGGTTTAAGGTATCCCAAAGGGAGTAAAGTTCACGCAACAATTCATGGTCATCCGGACTTACCTCTTCATCATCCTCCCATCGCTGAAGCGTAGTGGACTCAAGCACTTCGAAAACAAGCACGGAGTGATGGGCAGTCAGGGAACGGCCTGATTCCGTAATAATATTTGGATGCGGCAAACCATTTTTTTCACTTACATCAACAAGTGTCGAGACGACATCGTTCACATATTCCTGAATACTGTAGTTGACACTGCTTTCACTGGAAGATCTGGTTCCATCGTAATCGACACCTAATCCACCGCCGATATCCACGAAATCAATTAGGAACCCATTTTTGTGCATCTGCACGTAAAATTGAGATGCTTCGCGCATGGCCAGTTTGATGCGGCGAATCTTGTTCACCTGACTTCCTATGTGAAAATGAACAAGACGCAGACAATCTTTCATCTTGTTCTTATCAAGGTAATCCAGCGCCTCCAGCAGTTCGCTCGAAGTAAGTCCGAACTTGCTGCCATCGCCACCCGAATCTTCCCATTTTCCGCTTCCGGTACTGGAAAGTTTGATGCGAATACCCAGATTTGGTTTTATTTTAAACTGTTTGGCGATTTTAACGATCAGTTTCATCTCGCTTAGCTTCTCGATTACGAGATAAATACGGCGACCCATCTTTTGGGCCAGTAAAGCGAGTTCTATGTAATCTTCGTCCTTGTATCCATTGCAAATAATAAGCGAATCGTTGTCCGTATTGATGGCAATGACCGCATGAAGTTCAGGTTTTGATCCGGCCTCCAGTCCGATGTTAAATTTTTTTCCGTGGGTGACGATCTCCTCAACAACCGGTCTCATCTGATTGACCTTGATCGGGTAGATGATATAACCCTGGGCGTTGTATTTATACTCTTCGGCAGCAGTTTTAAAACAACTCGCCATTTTCTCAATTCTGCTATCCAGGATATCCGGAAAACGAAGCAGCACCGGGGTAGAAACATCCCTTAACTGCAGCTCTTCCACCAGATCCATCAGGTCGACCTCTACACCATTTTTCCTCGGTGTAACAACGACATGGCCCTTCTCATTGATGGAGAAATAATTAACACCCCAACCGTTGATGTTGTACAACTCAGCAGAATCTTCGATGCGCCATTTTCTCATTTCAATAACCTCTTTTTCTAATTACTATTTGACAAAGAAACACCGGAATATCCAGATCAATCCAAAGGACTTCTGTAATTTCCGGTGCAAAGGTACAAAATATGTTTTTTTTATTTGACCATTAAATATCAAGGCACTAACCGACTCTTTCGACACCCTTCGGCAAGTCGATAAATTCGTACCCCTGGTTCCGAATTTGAGGTATAAAACCGGCGTCCAGTATACATTTTTGCATTTGAACGGCATCCATAGAAAAGTTGGCGCCGGCAGCAGAGACAACATTCTCTTCGATCATGATCGAACCGAGGTCGTTTGCTCCCGCATGAAGTGCCAGTTGGCCGGTCTCTTTTCCAACTGTTAGCCAGGAGGCCTGGATGTTCTCAAAATTGTTCAGCATGATTCTGCTCAAGGCAATCATCCGGATATAGTCAATGGGAAGGATGGATTTGAATTCCCTACTTTTGCCCAACAGGGTACCTTCCGACATAAACGGCCATGGAATAAATGCTTTAAATCCCGGACTACCTTCTGGTTTCTGCGCTTGAAGTTCCCTTAGTTGGACCAGGTGTTCCATTCTTTCCAGCGGGGTTTCAATGTGCCCAAACATCATGGTGGCAGAGGTAAGCATGTGCAATTGATGGGCCTCTTTCATTACATTGAGCCACTCCCCGGCAGATGCTTTGCCCGGCGAAATCTCCTTTCTCACCCTATCACACAGAATCTCGGCTCCGGCGCCCGGCAAGCTATCTAGTCCGGATTCCATCAGCTTTTCAAGCACTTCCCGGTAGGAAAGACGCTCTTTCCTGGCAATGTGTACCACCTCCGGAGGACCGAGTGCATGCAATTTCACATTCGGATATTTCTGTTTCAGGTCGCTAAAAAGATCCGTATAAAATTTCAGGCCATAGCGGGGGTGCATCCCTCCCTGAAGTAAAAGTTGGTTCCCACCAAGTTGGATCATCTGATCAATCTTCTGGTGGTACTCTTCCATGGTGGTGGTATAGGTTCCTTCCCCATTGATCTTTCTGTGAAAGTTACAGAAAGTACATCCCGATATACAGATATTTGTGATGTTTACGTTTCTGTCGATCATCCAGGTTACAACCTTACCCGGCTTGTGAATTTGTCGCAGGGCATCAGCAACCCAAATTAAATCGGAGGTCGAAGCCTCCAAAAAAAGCTTGACACCCTCTGATGCAGACAATGGTTCCAGCGCAATTGCCCTTTGAAATAATGCGTCTGACATGCTAACTTATCAAATTAAAAATTACAGATTACAGATTACAAATGATGAACTCATAAAATAAGTGCATCTCATGTAACTATTAATGTGTTATTTAGTATTATTAGTAACAATAAATATAGAAACTACAAAATGAAATATAACCTGTTTTATATTGGGTTAAAGGTAGTAATTTTGAGCCAAAGGATATTGAAAAGAGGGATATGCGGTTTTATTCCTGACTTTGATAATGCTTGAAATGAAAAAACACAGGAAAGGGAAAAACGGCAAATAGCCTTATCCATTATCTGAATTTACCCGAAAATTGAAGATTTATTTTTAAACAATCCTGATAACATGATACTAAAAAAGGCTGATCCAAATATTATTCATCAAAATCGCTGTTTCCTGCTAAAAGAGGGTGCGGTTGATTCTCAGATTCCTGTCAACGAAGAGGAGCGTTCTTACTTGATTGACAAGCTAAACAAGGAACAGCGACTGATTGAGATCAATCGCTATTCCAGCAAATTACTGATCGTGGGAATTCCCTCCACAGTAGGTGAAAACGCTATCCTCGAAGCATGGAGAAGACAGGGAAATGAAGTCGCTCAATGGGCCAAAAAGGAGAAGTTACAATCTATTGAGGTTACATCAATGCCTGAAAATACAGAACAGCTCATAGCATTCGCTGAAGGTGTTCTACTCGGTAGTTACCAATTTCTAAAGTACCAAACCAAGGCTGAAAAATTAAGGAATACCCTGCAAGAGATCTGCTTTAGCGGAGACCAGATTTCCGAAAAGCAGATGGATTATCTGACTGTCCTGAGCGAGGCCGTCTTTACGGCACGTGATATGGTCAATGAACCGGTGATCAGTCTGAATGCCGGAAAATTTGGAGCCATCCTGCACGAGATAGGCACCGAAGCGGGCATTCAAGTCGAAGTACTTAACAAAGAGCAAATTGAATCCTTGGGAATGGGAGGTCTGCTAGCCGTCAACAAAGGAAGCATCGACCCTCCAGCGTTTATTGTATTGGAATGGAAACCTGTAAATGCAGTGAACAGCAAGCCGATTGTTTTGGTCGGTAAAGGTGTTGTTTTTGACACCGGAGGATTGAGTTTGAAGCCTACCGCTAAATCCATGGACTATATGAAAAGCGATATGGCAGGAGCAGCAGCGGTTGCCGCAGCCATCCGTGTTGCCGCCAAAAATCGGTTGCCATTACATATTGTAGCATTGGTTCCTGCCACAGATAACCGTCCTGGCGGTAATGCCATCACACCGGGAGATGTAATTACCATTTCAAATGGGGCGACGGTAGAGGTTTTGAATACGGATGCAGAGGGACGGCTTATACTTGCAGATGCACTTTGCTATGCCAAAAAATATGATCCGATGCTCGTCATTGACCTGGCAACCTTAACCGGCTCTGCAGCGATGACACTGGGAATTCACGGAATTGCAGCCATGCGCAACGAATGCGGCAGCCTGTATGACCTGTTGAAGGTTGCAGGAGAAAGGGTGAACGAGCGTTTGGTCGAACTTCCTCTCTGGGAAGAGTATGATGAGATGATCAAATCGAACATTGCAGACATGAAAAATATTGGTGGCGGGGAAGCGGGAGCAATCACAGCAGGCAAATTCCTGCAAAGGTTTGTCGATTATCCGTGGATTCACCTCGATATCGCGGGACCTTCATTCCTTCATGTAGCTGACCATTATCGCACCATCGGAGGAACAGCAACAGGAGTAAGGCTATTATCCGATTTTTTTATCTCGCTTGTACATCAATCGAATTCAGGCTCAATTTAGAACCGCAACCCCACGATGGATTGAATAAAAGTTTAAATTTGACAAATAATGAGGAGGTAACCGACCATTTATAACAATACATTTGACGCATGGAACAACATAAATTGAGAATAGGAATCACCCACGGAGACATCAATGGAATAGGATATGAAGTAATAATCAAGACACTGTCGGATAGCAGATTGCTCGAATCATGTACACCAATAGTTTATGGTTCTCCAAAAGTTGCCGCTTACCACCGCAAAGCACTGGATGTTGAGTTGTTCAGCTTCAACCAGATATCCTCTGCGCGGGATGCCAACTCAAAAAGAGTCAATATCATCAATTGTGTTGACGAAGAGATCAGGGTTGAACTTGGAAAATCTACTACCGAAGCAGGAGAAGCCGCTTTGCTCTCACTTCAGGCTGCCGTGAAAGATTTGAAATCCGGGGATATTGATGTGGTAGTTACTGCACCAATCAACAAAGAGAACATTCAATCTGAAAATTTCAAATTTCCCGGGCATACTGAATATTTTGCCAGCGAATTTGCCGCCAAAAACTACATGATGCTGATGGTCAGCGATCAGCTGAAAGTTGGGGTCGTGACCGGACATATTCCTCTGTCTCAGGTGCCGCAAGCGTTAACGAAGGAAAAAATTGTTTCTAACATCCGAATTCTTCACAAGACGATATTGGAAGATTTTTCTATCCGTAAACCCCGGATCGCGGTTTTGGGATTGAATCCGCATGCAGGCGATAAGGGCGTCATTGGCCTGGAGGACCAGAACATCATCTATCCTGCTATCAAACAGGCCAATGATGAGGGGATTATCGCACTTGGGCCTTTTGCAGCAGATGGATTCTTCGGTTCGGGTGACTATAAAAAATTTGATGCCGTACTTGCCATGTACCATGATCAGGGATTAATACCTTTCAAGGTTCTCGCCTTCGAGTCGGGGGTCAATTTTACAGCCGGTTTACCGATCATCAGAACCTCTCCCGGACATGGAACTGCCTATGATATTGCCGGAACCGGAGTCGCATCGGAAGATTCCTTCCGGAATGCGATCTACCTGGCCATTGATGTATTTGAGTCAAGGAAAATGTACAGGTCGCTTTCCAAAAATCCTTTGAGGCACCACGAGATTGATCGTACAGGAGGAGAATAATACCCATCAAACCTAGTTACCCATGTTCGAACATATCAAAGGATCAGTAATCAGTTTGACCCCGGCAGGAATTGTGATCGAGGCAGGAGATATCGGCTATTTGATCCACATATCACTCACGACCTATTCCCAGCTTCACGGTAGTGAAAAAGCGAAACTATACCTTCATCAGGTGATTCGTGAAGATGCCCACATCCTGTATGGTTTTTATGAACAGACAGAACGGGAGCTCTTCAGAATGCTGATCTCTGTCAATGGAATAGGCGCCAATACAGCCATCATGATGCTTTCTTCGCATAAACCGGATGAACTTCAAAATGCAATTCTTACCGAGAACGTCGGATTATTGAAGAACATCAAAGGCATTGGCGTCAAGACTGCTCAGAGGGTGATCATCGATTTGAAAGATAAAATCGGAAAACTTCCTGCCGGTGATCTGTTGTTCCGGTCGGTCGAAAATCCTGTTCGGACAGAAGCTGTTGCAGCATTGGAGATGCTCGGTTTTAACAAGAAAGCTGTCGAAAAACTGATCGACCAGGTTCTGACCGAGCAACCCGCTATTTCTGTTGAAAACCTGATCAAATTGGCGTTAAAGAGCTTTTAACCAAATTGAAAAAAGTACTTTTCAAAACCCTCGTTGCAACCTTGCTCTCAGCATGTATTGCATTGTTTTGGCATAGCACAGCATCCTCCGGGACTGCAAATGCTTTGCACAGGGGATTTGATGCACTCTTTTTACCTTCCGGCGATTCGATTGTCGGCGATACCATTACTTCCCACCTTCATGCAAAAAGAAAGGAAAAGCCTTTCTCTCAATTATCCGGGAGGGATAGTACTGCAATATATCTGAAAAAACCATCCAATATCAAGACTGAAATTCTATATGATCCCCTTACCGGTCAATATTTATTCACAGAAAAAGCCGGTGCCATTCAGTACCGCTTACCAGGATCGCTGAACTTGCACGAATACCTTCAAAGCGATCTTAAAGAGTCTGTTGACCGCTATTGGAGAAAAAAAATATCCATGCAATCCCTCGATCGCCGTACTCAGATTATTCCGCAGTTTCAGATTGGCGGAGATGCTTTCAACAAAGTCTTCGGCAGTAGCATAGTGAACATCCGTCCTCAGGGATATGTCGAAATGAGCATGGGTTTGAAAAGCAACAAAATTGAGAATCCGGCTATTCCTACTCGGATGCAGCGAAATACCACTTTCGATTTTAACCAAAAAATCAATGTGAGCCTGGATGGGGAGATCGGCGAACGTTTGAAGATGAGGTTCAACTACAACACCGATGCCACTTTTGATTTTGAAAATAAAATTAAGCTCAACTATTCTGGCGGCGAAGATGACATAGTAAAAAGTGTTGAGGCGGGAAATGTCTCTATGCCGCTTACCGGTACTTTAATCCGTGGTGGGACCAACCTTTTCGGCGTCAAGACTGAACTTCAATTCGGAAAACTCTCGGTCAGCGCCCTCTTTTCACAGCAAAAAGGTGAAACCAAGATCATTAATACGGAAGGTGGGGCCGAACGAACTAAATTTGAAATTAATGCCACCAACTACGATGCCAACCGGAACTTCTTTCTGGGACATCATTTTTACAATACTTACGACCAGGCGCTTGCCGAAATTCCCATCTTGAAAACCTCAGTCACCCTCAACAAAGTGGAGGTGTGGGTAACCAATAAGTCGAGCCATTTTCAGGAGTCGCGTAACATTCTTGCGCTGCTCGATCTCGGAGAGAATGGACAAAACAAACAAAATCAGACCATTTCGGAATTTGGCGACACACCCGGGTTGCCCTATCCCTATAATCAGCTTCCCAACAACAATATCAACGGCATTTACAAAGCGCTAACCACCAATTATTCAAACATCCGTGATATTGCAAAGCTGAATGAAGCTCTTAAACCCCTCTCTGTCAGGGATTTCATTGCGGGCCGCGACTACGAAAAAATCGAAAATGCCAGGCGACTCGATTCTACCGAATACACTGTCAATAAACAGTTGGGGTATATCTCCCTCAACATGGCGCTCAATGCTGACGAAATTCTGGCAGTCGCTTATCAGTACACGGCCAACGGGGAGACTTTCCAGGTAGGTGAATTTTCTACTGATGGTATTGAGGCGCCAAATACTCTCGTTCTTAAGCTGTTGAAAGGAACCAACCTCAATCCTATTTTCAAAAACTGGGATTTGATGATGAAAAATATCTACAACATTCGTTCCCAGAGAATTTCAAACGAAGAGTTTAAACTCGACGTACTCTACCGGAACGATGCCTCCGGAACCGACCTTAATTACCTGCCTGACGGTCCCCTGAAGGAGAAAAACCTATTGCAAGTGATGAACCTGGATAATCTGAACAGTCAGCACGACCCATACCCGGATGGAGTTTTTGATTTTTTGGACCGCATCACCATTGATGCCCAGAAAGGAAGGATCATCTTCCCCGTTGTTCAGCCGTTTGGCTCAAACCTGGAGAAAAAATTCAACGGTGACGCTGCCGCGATCAAAAGATATGTCTATTCCTCGCTCTATAACAATACCCGGACAGTTGCGGAGCAGGATGCCGAAAAAAACAAATATCACCTGCGGGGAAGCTACAAGGGCCTTTCCAATTCGGAAATCTCGCTGGATGCCATTAACATTGCAAGGGGATCTGTAAAAGTAATGGCCGGGGGAAGACAACTTCAGGAAGATGTGGACTTTATCGTCGACTATACGCAGGGTCGTGTGAAGGTCATCAACCAGGGATTGCTCGAATCGGGCACCCCGATTTCTATCTCTACCGAGAGTCAGGATCTTTTCAGCATGCAGCGCAAGACCATGCTTGGGACCCATCTGAACTACGAGATAAACAAGAATTTCAACATCGGCTCTACCGTGATGTACCTGCTTGAGAAACCGTTGACCCAGAAGGTCAATTATGGCGAAGATCCGATCGCTAACACCATGCTTGGCTTCAATGGGTCATACAGCGCCTCCTCCCCTTTCATTACCAAAATGGTGAATGCCTTACCATTTATCAATACCAAGGAGGAGTCGAAAATTGCCGTTGAAATGGAGTGGGCAAAGTTGTTTCCAGGGCATTCCAGGGCTATTTCAAAAGAAGGCGCCGTCTATCTTGATGACTTTGAAGGCACTACAACTCCCATCAATCTAAAATCCTTTGTCGGCTGGTCTCTGGCAAGCACTCCGCAGGGAAATGAGCAATTTCCAGAAGGAGACCTGATCAACGACCTTGCCTATGGTTACAACAGGGCATTGCTCTCATGGTATGTGATTGACCCTTTCATGCAGCGGAATACAGCCCCTTCTTACCTCCTTCAACAGGAAAAACTTGATGACCATCGCGTTAGGGAGGTGTTTCAGTCAGAAATTTTTCCCAACAAGCAGAACCCGATTGGTCAGCCGACCAATATCCCAACCCTTGACCTTGCATTCTATCCGACAGAGAGAGGACCCTACAATTTTGACACCTATCCAACCGCCCTTTCATCTGGTGTCGCCAAGGATGGCTCGCTTTTACGACCTGAAAGCCGATGGGGGGGTATCATGCGCAAAATTGAGACCAGCGATTTTGAAGCCACCAACGTGGAGTACATTGAATTCTGGATGATGGACCCTTTTGCAGAGGACAAGGCAGGGGATGAGAATCCTGGCGGAAACCTTGTTTTTCATCTGGGGAGTGTGTCTGAAGATATTCTCCGCGATGGAAGAAAATCTTTTGAGCATGGCCTGCCGGCCAACGGAGATTATACCAATATGGATATCACGACCTGGGGAAGGGTTTCAAGGCAGCAGTCGCTGGTAAGAGCCTTCGACAATTCGGCTCAGGCCAGGATATTTCAGGATATTGGACTTGACGGCCTCAATTCGAAAGATGAGAGAACTTTTTACAAGCAGTTTTTAGCCTCCCTGCTTCCCCTTGTCGATGCTACGGCCATGGCAAAAGCCGAGAAGGATCCCTCCAGCGACGATTTTCATTACTTCAGGGGAAGCGATTATGACCAGCAGAAAAAAGACCTCCTCGAACGATACAAATTCTACAGCAACACCGAAGGCAATTCACCCACAACCGAGCAATCCACAGAAAGTTATCCAACGGCGGCGACCTCAATACCTGATGTGGAGGATATCAATGACGACAATACCCTCAACGAGAATGAGGCCTATTTCCAGTACAAACTGAAGATCGACAGGGCCAACATGGTTTTGGGGAAAAATTACATCACAGACATCAAGAAATCCGAAGTTACGCTCAAAAGCGGGAAAAAATCCGATATTACCTGGTATCAGTTTAAAGTTCCGATCACACAGCCAGATAAGGCTTATGGAGCCATCAACGACTTCAGATCGATCCGGTTTATGCGAATGTTGGTAAACGGATGGAAAAAGCCTGTTGTGCTGAGGTTCGCAACACTCGACCTGGTACGCACCAATTGGAGGAGATACGAAAAATCCCTCAATCCCGATGGAAGCCCCTCTTCCGTTTCGACCCAGTTCGACCTTTCTGCTGTCAATATCGAGGAAAACAGTAACCGGAAACCTGTCAATTATGTATTGCCTCCCGGAGTAGACAGGGTGATCGATCCGGCCAATGCCCAATTGCGCCAGTTAAATGAGCAATCCATGGTAATGAAGATCATGGATGTCGAACCAGGAGAGGCGAAGGCTGCCTACAAAGCTACTTCAGTTGATTTACGGCGGTACAAGAACCTTAAACTTGAGGTCCATGCCGAGAAGCTGGATGGCATGCCCTTGCGGGATAACGAGCTATCCCTCTTCATCCGTTTAGGTTCGGATTTTCAATACAACTACTACGAGTACGAAATACCCCTGAAACTGACTCCGCCTGGTTATTACGACAACGGGAAAGAGAGCGACAGATATCTGGTCTGGCCAACAGAAAACAGGGTCTATATTCCGTTGGAGCTACTTCCTCAATTGAAGCTTGATCGCAACGCAGAGATGCATGCGAGTGGCTCGACCATTGGGATGGGAGATATTTTTGAACAGGTGCACAGGGGTGTTAACAGCAACCAAAACAAGATAAAGATTAAGGGAAATCCCGATCTGTCTGAGGTCAGTGTCATGATGATTGGCATTGGCAACAGAAAAGGCCATACGACAGGAAGCCGTTCGGCGGAAGTATGGGTGAACGAACTGCGGTTGACCAACTTTGAGGAGAACGGCGGCTGGGCTGCCATAGGACGGGTATCAGGAAATCTTGCCGATCTTGGAACCTACTCCTTTGCCGGAAGATGGATGACCTCCGGATTCGGCGATATCGACTCCAAGATGTCGACCCGGTCGAAAGAGGATACAAGGGAATATGATATCTCCACAAATCTCGAACTTGGAAAATTCTTCAAGCCAGAATCAGGTGTCAAGATTCCGATGTACATGAGCTTTTCAAAATCAGTGGCAACGCCGGAGTATTCACCTGTCGACAAGGATGTAAAACTTTCAGATGCTCTCGACAATGCTGCTACAAAGTCGGAACGGGACTCCATCAAGCAGATGTCGCTAACCTTCAATACCCGAAAAAGCATCAACTTTACAAATGTACAGATTGACAAACCTGGTAAAAGCGGTGAGAAGAAGTTTTACGATGTTTCGAATCTTTCACTCTCCTATTCCTACAATCTGTTCCAGCATGGCGATGTTAACACGCTTATCGAAAGGACGACCAATTCACGCACATTGTTGAATTATCACTTCAACAGCAGGCCTAAATCCATTGATCCATTTAAAAATATCTCCTTCTTAAAACCCAAGGCCTTGACGCTGCTTCGGGATTTCAATTTCAGCCTGACTCCGGCACAGGTCTCCTTCCGCTCGGATATGAACGACATGCAGAGTGAATTGCAGTACCGGAATATTACCAATCCTGATTTTATTCTGCCTGTCTCGCACCAGAATAATTTCACCTGGAACCGTTATTATGATTTGAGGTTTGACCTGACCAGAAGCCTCAAACTTGATTTTTCAGCTGTCAATGCCTCCCGAATCGGCGATCCGTTGAAACTCAATACCCAAAACCAGGGGAGCTATGAGTTGAGACGCGATTCAATCTGGAGGTCAATACTGGAAGGCGGTAAAAATACGCATTACCATCATACCTGGAATGCCACATATACCCTGCCCATCAACAAGATTCCATTGCTTGATTGGACTTCAGCTTCTGCTGTTTATCAGGCCGGATATGATTGGAACCTTGCACCGGTTACTCGCGGTGATTATCAATTGGGAAACTCCATCAGCAACATGAATTCGATTCAGTTGAACGGCCAACTGGACTTTCTCCAATTGTACAACAAAGTACCTTACCTAAGACGGGTGAATCAAAAATATGGCGAATTCAGCAGGGGGAGAAGGGAGAGCCAGGAGAACAGCCGCCAAAGATATTCGGGTCAACAACAGGCTGCGCCAGCCCAAAAATATGCGGAACAGAACCTGAAACTTAAAAAGAATGCGCCATACTCCTTCTTCCACAAACTGGGATCATCCGCTGTTCAGGTTAAAATTGCCGACAAAAGTGGCAAACCCATCTCAGGTCAGGTTAAGGTCGTAAACGATAACAGGATCATATTTACGCCTATTGCCGACTATGATGGAGCATCGGTTGAGATCTCTACAAAAAAAGATAAGGATTCAGCTCCCAGGATTAATTTCGGCGAGATTACCTCCAGGTTTCTGATGATGTTGTACAATGTCAATTTCTCCTATTCCGAGAATGGAGGGACTTCCCTTTTCGGCTACCTGCCAGGAAGCAGCTTCTTCGGCCTAAACAACTATTCGGGAGGCAATGGGTCCTCCCTTGCACCTGGTTTGCCTTTTATTCTTGGACATCAAAATGAGGGGTTTGGACTTGAGGCAGCGAACAAACGATGGATCACCACCGATACCATCGTCAACAAACCATACCAGATGAGTCACAACTCCAGGCTCAACCTGCGTGCCAAAATCGTCCCAATCCCTGACCTGAAAATCGAACTGAACGCCAATAGGATCTTTGCAAAAAACTCCTCCGAATTTTTCATCTACAATGCCGCCAATGGATGGGATTCCTACAACAGCTCCTTCAATGGAAACTTCAGCATGTCCATCATTACCATTGGCAGCTCATTCGAGAAACTTGGAAAAGCCTTTGTCCAGGATTCCAAGGGTTGGAATAACCTTCAGGCAAACAGAAAAATCATTGCTCAAAGATTGGATGCCGGACGAATAGCCAATCCTGGCTTTAATTACCAACCAGGAGTTATTGATCAGAATACCGGCTTCCCGGTAGGATATGGCCCTACTTCGCAGGAGGTATTGATACCGGCCTTCTTTGCCGCCTATACCGGGAGAAGCGCAAACAGCGTGGAACTCACCCCGTTCCCGTCTGCCCGATTTATGCTGCCAAACTGGAAAATTCAATATTCAGGTGCGGTAAGCAAAATTGAGGGATTAAAAAGCATCATGAAATCGATGAATATCATCCACGATTACCGTTCGACCTTTAACGTCGGTTCGTACCTTTCCAATATGCAATATCGAAATGCTGACGATGGGTTCAGTTATATCAGGGATGCCCAAAACAATTTTCTGCCACAACGCGACATTACCGCTATCAACATCACGGAGACATTTAATCCGCTGTTCGACGTGGATATTACCTGGCTCAACAACTTTACCACCCGTTTTGAGTACAGGAAATCTCGAAACATTACCCTCAGTCTGACCAATAACCAGGCTACTGAGATGTACACCAACGATGCCAGTCTGGGATTGGGATACCGGTTTGAAAACATGAACCTCTTCATCAAAACCAGGAGTTCCTCGAAAATGCTGAAGAACGATCTCAACATCAGGGCCGATATTACCTACAGCAAGAACAAAACTATTTTGCGCAAACTCGTGGAGACCAATACCCAATTAACTGCCGGACAGGATGCCCTGTCGATAAAATTCTCGGCAGATTATAACCTGAGCGAAATTTTCATCGTCCGGTTATTTTACGACCGCATCGTGAACAATCCATACATTTCGAATGCCTACCGAACCACCAACTCCAATGTGGGGGTTAGTTTCAGGTTTACGCTGTTGCAGTGACGGAGACGAAGGGGACGAAGGGGACGAAGGGGACGACCGAAGGACGGGAGGCTTGGAGATGGAAGATGGGAAAATGAGAAGATGAGATGATGGGAAGATGTGATGGTGAGTTGATGCTCCCAGAGTCTGGACTCCCCTGAGCTTGTCGAAGGGTCGAAGGGTTCAATTATGTGTCAAAGTAATCCGGTCCCTGAGCTTGTCGAAGGGAGGATAAGGTGATGTGCTGATTGGCT
>JBBIUJ010000012.1:0-26669 GCA_037440345.1 Prolixibacter sp. | reverse complement strand
GTAATTAAAAAGGCACAAATTGGGACTACAACCGATGCTGAGGGCAATTACAAGTTGACTGTTTCAGACGATCCGTCAACCATCCTGGTTTTTAGTTTCATTGGAATGGATACCCAGGAAGTTCCGTTAAATAGCAGGTCCATCCTAGATATCGTCATGAATGAATCTGAAATTACCATGAAGGATATTGTAGTCAACGGTATTTTTGAAAGAAAGACGGGAAGTTTTACCGGGTCTACCACCTCATTTACCAAAAAGGAAATTCTTGCTTCAGGTGTGCAGAACGTTTTTCAGTCCTTGAAAAACATTGAGCCCTCTTTAAATATCCTGGATAATACCTTGACCGGTTCCAATCCCAATGTAATGCCGGACATGAATATTCGCGGGGTATCTTCTTTCCCCGATGTCCGGGATCAGTACATGTCGAACCCAAATCTTCCCCTCTTCATTTTGGATGGTTTTGAGACCCAGGCCCAAAAGGTGATGGACTTGGATATTAACAGGATAGAAAGCGTCACCATCCTTAAAGATGCAGCGGCAAAGGCTATATACGGATCCAAGGCTGCCAATGGGGTAATCGTAATCGAAACCGTAAAAGTGAAACCGGGAGAATTAAGGCTTAATTATACGGGGGGCTTATCCGTCGAGACGCCCGACTTAACCAGCTACAACCTATGTAATGCAGCCGAAAAGCTGGAACTGGAGAGAATTCTGGGACTGTACGATAAAGCCCAACCTGCTAGTGATATTGCTTACAAAGAGCTGTACTACAAAAATCTGGCAGAAGTACAAAGAGGCGTAAATACCGATTGGCTCGCTCAACCACTTCGGGTCGGACTTGGGAATAGGCACTCAGTGAACATTGAAGTTGGGGACGAGTCCCTTCGGGTAGGCATGGATTTTAGTTACAAGGATATCAAAGGGATAATGAAAGGATCTGACAGGGCGACCACCTCAGGTGGACTGAACATTGTATACAGATATAAGAAATTGACCTTCAGAAACCTGTTAAGCCTGTCGAACTCATCAAGTAAAGATTCCCCATACGGTAGCTTCAGCCAGTATGCTGCGCTCAATCCTTATTGGAGAATGAGGGAGGACAATGGAGATCTAAGAAGTTTATTGGGTTATGGCCCTGTATTTTCGGCTCCTGTTTATAATCCGATGATAGATGCCACCATCGGTACCAGGTATGCGCAGGGTTATTTTGACATCACCAACAATACCTATCTGGAGTATAAAATGAATGCATCCTTTAAGTTGGTCGGAAGGTTCTCTTTCACAAAACAGAACTCAAACAACGAAACTTATTTACCTTCTACCCACTCCAAATTCAAAAATATTCTACCGGGCAATGATAATTTCTTTCTCAGGGGAAGCTTCGATGCAGCATATGGTAAATATACCAGCACTGGTGGGGATTTGAACCTCAACTACAACAAAGTTTGGGGCAAGAGTTCTTTGTTCGCCAACATTGGCGCCAACATCCGCCAGGACAATACGGAGAATTATCTTTATTCGGCTGTGGGATTCCCTAATCCCGCTATGGACAACATCATTTTTGCCAAACAATATGCCCTGGACTCAAAACCAACCGGGAACGAGACCTTGAACAGGGAAATCGGCGTCCTGTCGGCCATCAACTATTCCTATGATAACCGGTATCTTATTGACTTGTCTTTAAGGGAGAGTGCATCCTCCCAATTTGGCGCAAACAACAGGTGGGGATCATTCTGGTCGGCTGGGATAGGATGGAATGTTCACAACGAGCCCTTTTTGAAGCACAATGGGACCATTAAAATGCTCAAATTGAGATCTTCTTTTGGATACACTGGCTCACAAGCATTCAATTCCCCACAGGCCCTTTTGTTGTATAACTATTATGTGGACAGGTCTTACCAGGGGTTGATGGGCACTTACCTGGAGGCGCTTGCCAATAAGGATCTTAAATGGCAGCAGAAATATGATCAAAATATTGGCGCCGACCTTAATTTGCTCGACAAAATAAATGTTAAACTGGATTGGTACAACTCAACAACTACCAATTTGTTAACAGATATCAATTTACCTCCGTCATTGGGTTTCAGCACCTACAAAGCAAACCTGGGAGAGATCAGCAACAAGGGCCTTGAGTTTTACCTGAATTACAAAGTATTCTCGAATCCTTCACAAAGAACCTCTTTCTCGGTTTTTGTAAACGGAATAAATAACCAAAATAAAATACAAAAGATTTCCAACTCGTTGCAAGCCATCAATTCTGAACAGGACAATGCATCAAAAATTGATAACCGGCCACTTGTCCGGTTTGAAGAGGGACAATCTATGACTGCTATTTGGGCGGTTAAATCGAAAGGCATTGACCCTGCTACAGGGAAAGAGATCTTCGTCAGGAAAGATGGTACACTTACCGACACGTGGGATGTAAATGATAAAGTCGTCTGTGGCGACAGCGAAGCAAAATTGAGAGGAAATATTGGATGTAATTTTGAGTACAAAGGATTTACGCTGAATATGACATTTAGGTACCGACTTGGCGGACAGATCTATAACCAAACACTTGTGAGCAAAGTTGAAAATGCCCAGATGAACGATAATGTAGATAAAAGGGCATTTTACCAAAGCTGGAAGCAAGCGGGAGATGTGGTTTTGTTCAGGAGGATAGGCGACTGGCAGCGTCCCACATTGGCCACATCAAGGTTTGTACAAGACCTAAGTACCCTGGATATTTCATCCATCAACCTGGGATACGATTTCTACAGGTTCGCTTTTGTGAAGCAGTGCAGCCTGCAGCGTTTACAGATCATGGTCAACCTTAATGATCTGGCTAACTTCTCTACGGTTAAGATTGAGAGAGGTACTGCCTATCCTTTTGCAAGAACCAATTCATGTTCTTTAATTCTTAACTTCTAAAAGGCAAAACGATGAAAAAAATATTTTTATATTCTGCAGTAGCCATTTTGATGACCAGTTTGATCTCTTGTGAAAAATGGCTTGACGTTAAATTGAAGACCAAAGTCAAATCGGAGGACCTCTTGTCAACCGAGCAGGGATACAAAGATGCACTGATAGGTGTATATTCAAACATGACTTCCGAGAACCTCTACGGACGGGAACTTACCTTTGGCTTTTTTGAATCACTTGTAGGCGCCTATGATGTGGATGCTTCCAACTCATCCTATTATGATATCGCACAAGGCAAATTAGCCAATACAAACGTGAGAAATGTCACGGATAAATTTTGGAATGGTCTCTATAATGTCATTTCCAATGTTAACAATATACTTGGAAATATAGATAATAATAAAAATCTCTTTACTGAGGATAACTATTATATCATTAAAGGAGAGGCTCTTGCCTTAAGGGCGTTTTTGCATCTCGAAACATTTAAAATTTTTGGGGATTGCACTGACCTCACTAAAAATGGTATACCCTACGTAAAATCATTGCAAACCACCATTGTGCCAAATTCGACCGGCAAACAGGTACTTGATTATGTCATGCAAGATCTGGACGAAGCTTTGCTCCTTTTGGTGAACGATCCGATCAAGAAAAGCAATGCCAAAACAAATTCAACATCTGCTTTTCTGAACGACAGGCAAATGAGAATGAATTATTTTGCGGCCAAAGCCTTGTATGCCAGGGCTGCCATGTATGCCAATGACAAGGTAAAGGCTTTAAAATATGCAACCGAGGTCATCAATGAGGGAAAAACCATGTTCCCATGGGTAGATCCGGCCAATGTTACTGTTTCTGAAGAAAAAAGCAGGGACTTTACTTTCTCCACTGAGCAACTTTTCTGTATAAATATTTACAACCTTAAATCTTTGTATAATAAATGGTTGTCATCTGATGTCGCTCAAAGTATGACCTTGTCGAAAGGCAGCTACTACTTCGGAAACTGGTACCAAAAAACCACCGTGGGGGCAACTGACTATCGATTCCTGTATCTGACAAAAACGGCAACATTCGGTTATAGTACAAATTATATCCTGATGAAGTTTAGTCAGCCTGATGCATACAAAACCACTTTTGCCCAGAGAATTCCGCTCATTCGAATGTCGGAAATGTACTATATAGCTTCAGAATGTACCATTGATTCGGATCTTTCTGCAGCAACTGACTACCTGAATACGGTAAGAAGCAAAAGGGGAATCAGCACACCGCTCGCAGCATTGACAAGCACAACCATAGTAACGGAGCTTCAAAGGGAGTATGTCAAGGAGTTTTGGGGCGAGGGCCAGCTGTTTTTCTTCTTTAAACGCCGAAACCTTACCAACAATCCTACCGACCGGTTCATCTCCTTCAAATTGAGTGCAGCCTATACCATTGTTAGGCCGGATGCAGAGGTTGAATATAACAAATGATAAACGATATGAAGACAAAAATATTCTTATTGATGACAGTTGCACTGCTTGGACTGTTCTCTTGTGCCGAGAAAGACATCATGAAATACGTTGATGATCCGGCCGTTTATTTCGAAATGCCGGGACCAAAAGGGATAGGAGTAAGGGATTCCCTTGTATTTTCATTCCCGACCATTGCCGAAGCCTCGAAAGTCCTTACTGTGAGGATTAAGCTGATGGGTTCTGTTGCCGACAAAGACAGGGGGATATCCCTGGCAATCAACAAAACCAAATCAGATGCCCAGGAGAATGCAAATTTTAGTTTGCCCAACAACATCGTTTTACCCGCGAACAAGTACTTCGTTGATGTACCGCTAACAATTAACCGCGCCGGATTGGGAAATAAATCGGTCAGACTGGTCCTTGACATTGTTCCCAATACGAATTTTAAGATTGGCTTTGTAAGGGGACAATCCGCAGTGATCCGTTGGGGAGACATGTATATCAAACCAGACAACTGGGATTCATCAAATTATTTTAACTGTTGGGGCGCCTACTCACAAACCAAATATGGGTTTATTCTATCCTCCTGTAATATCGCGGAACTTCCTGATCCAACTGCCATTTACACACTAGGATACTATAATGCTTTGGTTAGAAAGGCATTATATGATTATAACGCCTCTCATACCACTCCCTTGAAGGATGAGAATGGTGTAGATGTGACCATCCCTGTCTGGAATGGAGGCGGTGGCGGTGTCGGTTAAACTTCAAATAGTAACTGATTGGGATGAAATTTGCCATGACCTTTCCCCTTCATTGGCACAGAAGAGATTGACAAGTTTCCTCAAACAATAGAAATACAAAATATAAACAAATGAAAACAAAAATATTGGTATACATCAGCTTGTTGATTTTTTACAATTCATGTGTAAAAGATTCAGGCAATTACAACTATTCGGTTCTTACCCCAATTTCCATCGATGCCTCATCAGTCCCAGCCACGGTTGTAAAGAGACAACTAGAGACACTCGTGATCAATCCTTCGGTCAAACAAGGGCAAGATGACAGTAATCTACAGTATCAGTGGATATTAAAAGATAATCTAAATGTTCCTGACCCGGCAACTGGTGTTTTTATTGACAGCCTGATTTCCAAACAGAAAAATCTGAATTTCGTTTTGAACATCCCGGCACGAAACTATTATTTGCTGCTGTATGTTACTGACAAGAAGAATGGCGTCACAGAATATGTGAAAACTGATTTGATCATTCAGACAATCGCCCCACAGGGATGGATGGTATTGAATGGTGACAATACCGGTTCAGATGTCAGCATCGTTTACAATCCCAAAGTGAATGCCGGTATCAATAATTTTACTGACGACAATGTATTGCACAACCTGTTTTCCAAAAATAATGACGGGAAAAAACTGGCCGGTAACGGGAAATTGGTTTGGCACGCGCGGGGCGGAGGTGGAAACTATCTGTATGTTTTCTCAGATGATCCAAAGGGTGGGTTCAGAACCTCTTCCGCTGATTTAAAGATCGTTGGGGACTACACAAGCAATTTCATGGGAATGCCATCTACCGAGATCGGCTATCAGGGTTTTGGCGTATGGTCTTACAATGAACTTTTGATCAATAACGGTAAAGTTTACTACTGTTCGCAAAACTCACCCAATGCATTTATTCCATTTGGTGTTCCTTGTTTTGGTAAAGATTATGTCGCTGCGCCGTACATTGGGATAAATACAAGGGGATATATTTATGGAGCGTTCTACGACAGTAAAAACAGAAGGTTTCTCTATCTGAATTACCAGCAGGCCGTTCTATCCTATGTCGCTCCTTCAGGAACTGCGTTTGACATGTCTAATGTCGGTAAAGATATGGTCTTTGCCGACATGGGATACTCAAACTACTGGTATTGTGTCATGCAAAGTCCGGGTAATCCGGCATCCAGAATGTTGTACGTAGTTAACTTGACCCTCTCGCACAGTACTTCGAGCGGGGCAGTAAATCACGGGGCCTTTTTATATGACTTTAGCGCCGCGGAGGGGATGAAAGACGCTAAATTCTTTACTTTTGGAAGCAGGGGGCCGGTCATGTACCATGCAACAGAATCCAAAATATACAGCAATGCATACACCGGCAACAAAGTCTCTACGTTAAGGTATGATATTTCTACAAATTACCCCGGATACCAGATTACGGCCATGCAGCTATTCAAGGACAATGTAGCGAACCCTACCTATTACAGCAAACTATTGTATGTAGGCATTTACAACCCAACTACCGGCGATGGGAAACTGCTTCAGTTTGAAACCAATGAGACGGATGCGTCCTTTGTCTCATCTAGTCCGACAGTTTACACAGGATTCAAGAAGATTACAGGAATGAATTATAAATGGAGATAAGTAATTTCAAAAAACACTGCCCCGGATCAAGGGGTAGTGTTTTTTGGGAGAGATAAATTTAAAAAACCGATAATGATAAAATCAATTTTGACTGTAGCGTTTTTTACGCTTGGAAGTTATGTTTTTGCCCAGAACTGCAAATTAGAGGGGAATATTACCGGATTTAGCGACAGCACCAAGGTTAGCGTGTTGGAGCAGGTAGGAGAATATGGAAAGAAAACAGTTGCAAGCGGGCTGATCGTAAAAGACCATTTCACCTTTTCATTTCCGAAACAGAATTTTGGACACATGTACAACCTAAGCTTTGACGGATCCAGGGGAAGTATCAGTTTCTTTGTGGAGGAGGGGACGGTTAAGATCACCGGAGATAAAAAGAATTTATTTTACAGTCATGTAGAAGGCACTCCTGAGAATGACAAATGGCAGCGAATCATGACTTTTACCAAGGAAAATACGATCGCAAGGAACCAGGTATTGTTCAATAAAACCATTAGCGCCGAGGAAAAGAAACAAAAATTCAAAGTGTTCGATGATACCGACAAATCGTACAAGGATTCGGTATTAAGAAGCGATTCCCATTCTCTGGCCTCACTCTACCTTGTAAAAGAAAGGTTAATGTGGCAAAAAGCGCGGCAATTGGATTCGTTGTTGGCCTACTTTTCCCCGTCATTGTCTTATAGTCCGATTTATAAAGAAATCAAGGAAAGATGGGAAGTGCTGAGAAAAGTGGATAAAGGGGCCAAAGCTCCGGATTTTACTGCTCAGACCCCGGAAGGGAAAAAGATCCGGTTGTCTGATTTTAGGGGCAAATATGTTGTGCTGGATTTTTGGGCCTCGTGGTGCGCACCTTGCAGGGCTGAAACTAAAAATACGATAGAGCTCTACAATAAATTTAATTCCAAAGGATTGGTGATTTTGTCTTTTTCGCTGGACAGCAAACTGGAATTGTGGACCAAGGCATTAAATGAGGACAAGATGGTTTGGTATAATGCATCTGATTTGGTTGGAGGAGTGAAATCCCCAGTAGCCAAAGCATATGGCATAGATGGAATTCCGGCCATTTGGCTGATTGGTCCCGACGGGATTATTGTAGCCGAAGGGATCAGAGGAGAAAAACTGTACAAAATGTGCGAAGAAATCTACTCCAAATAATATCCTGATGTTTAGATTTTTAGCGACCATCCTACTCTTTTTTACCACCTTGTCGTTGTTTGCGGATGAGGGAATGTGGCTATTATCTTCCCTTAAAGGATTCAACGAGAGCAGGATGAAAGAGTTGGGTTTAAAAATTCCTATTGAAGAAATCGTTGGGGGCAAAGGAGCGCTAAGCAATGCCGTTGTCTCTTTCGGTGGAATTGGCACAGGATCATTTATTTCGAAAGAGGGATTGATCCTGACCAATTATCATTGTTCATACAGTGCCATAAGCCAGTACAACAGTCAGGAAAATAATATGCTGGACAATGGTTATTGGGCAAGCTCCAAAGAAAAAGAACTGAGGGTCAAAGGATTGTCAATTGTAATTAATAAGGAAATTATAGATGTTTCCAATGAGGTAGTCACTTTAATAAAGGATAAACATTCGCAGACTGACATCGCCCTAGCAACAAAGAGTATAGGCGATAAGTATAAACTGAAGTACAACGCTCTTAAGGCCCAAATAAAATCATATAAGAACAATTCCATTTTCATCCTCTATCTTCAGGAAGTATGCGAAGATATAAGATTGGTGGGTCTGTTGCCGAAAAAGGTTGCAAAATTCGGAGGGGAAACCGATAATTGGCAATGGCCAAGATATAATGCCGACTTTGCCTTTTTCAGGGCGTATAAAAACAACTTACCTTATGTGCCTGATGCATTTTTGCGGATTTCTAAGGATGGGTACTCCAAAGGTGATTTTGCCATGAGCCTGGGCTATCCGGGTACGACAGACCGACAGGCATCTTCTTCAAAAGTCTATGAAATAGCCCACTGTCAGAACCCGCCATTGATTGAAATCAGATCACGTATGTTGAGTGTCATTGACGGACTCATGAAAGAGGATCAGAATATCAGGAACATGTATTACGAAAGATGGTCCAATTCGGCCAATTACTATAAGAATGCTGTAGGAATGAACGATTGGATATCCTATCTGGACGTGGTGGGCAAAAAGAAAAAGCTGGAGGCAGAATTTGAAGGATGGGTCAAAAAGGACCATCGGCGATTGGTTGAGTATGCGTCTCCTTTGGATTATCTATCCAGGCAAGCCATATCCGACTCGCTTTATATTCAGGCAATTACGTATTTCTCGGAAGCCTTTTCGAATAGCTACCAAATGTTGAGAAATGCTTCTATGCTGGATTCATGGATTGATAACTATTGTACAGGGAAAAGATCTTTCATGAATAAGAAGGATTTTATCAAGAACGTCAGCAATTTTTTTGGCAGTTACAATACAGGGGTAGATAAAGTAGTAACAAAAGCCATGTTCCATTTGGTGAAGGGAAAGCTTCCTTCCAATCTTTTGCCTTCTTTCTATGAAACTATCGACAAGGATTTTGATGGGAACATTGACCGTTATGTCGATTACCTGTTCGACCATTCGGTGTATGCAGACCCGGTCAAAGTACTTGATTGTTTGAATAAGATGAACTACCCGAAAAATGATCCGGCTATTCTGCTGAATAAATCCATTGAGCAAAAGAGACAGGAACTTTCCTCCATTTCAAATCAGTTGAGAAGGGATAGTAACAAAGGATATCAGAGTTTTCAAAAAGGTCTCGTCGATTTTCTCCGGGCAGAGTACTATCCAAATGCTGATAAAAGTTTGAGACTTAGCTATGGTATTGTTGATGACCTGAAAAAGAGGGACGGAAAGATTTACCCGTTCATGACCAGCACCTCCGGGATACTGGAAAAGTCAAAGTCTGAAAATCCCGATTATTATCTGGATCCAAAACTTAAATCGTTGATTTCGACACAAAGTGTAAATACCTGTTTTATTACGAATGGTGACGTGACCGGAGGAAATTCAGGCAGCCCGATGTTAAATGGCAGGGGAGAATTGATAGGACTGGTGTTTGACTGCAACTGGGAATCCATGACGAGGGATTTCAATTATGACATTACCCTTAACCGGGTTATTTGTGCCGATATCAATTACATTTTGTTCCTGACGGAGAAATATGCAAACGTTACTTACCTGACGGATGAAATCCTCACGAACCAATTTTCACAAAAGGGCATGTAAACAACCTTGAGGATTCCATGCGTACGCGCAGACAATCAGTCATTTAACTAAATTATTTACGCATGAAATTTTAAGAAAATAGTTATCAATCAAAAATAATAAGTACAAAGATGAAATACCCATCCCGACATGTCGGGACCAACCGAATCCGCCAGCTGGCGGATGGGTATTCCATTTGGCAATTAAAAAACAAAACTATTCACAAATGAAAAAGTTAATCATATACGCGATCATGTTTCTGTGCACAGTTAATTTAAGTGCACAAAGTTCCAAAGGAGTCGATTTCATCAATAAATCGCTCGATGAAGCCATTTCGATGGCAGCACAAAACTCAACTGGGCCAAAACTTGTCTTTGTTGATTGTTATACTTCATGGTGTGTACCATGCAAAAAGATGGCGATGGAAGAGTTCGTTAAGGAAGAGGCCGGGAAATACTTCAATCCTAACTTCATAAATATCAAGATTGATATGGAAAAAGGGGATGGTCCGTCAATTCGCAAAAAATATGGTGTATTTGCCTATCCAACCTTTCTGATCATAGACGGCAGTGGGAAAGAGGTTGCCAGGGTAGGAGGCGCATCCCCAATTTCATCTTTTATTGAGAAGGTGAAGTATGCAGCAGATCCAAGCAATTCGCCGGATTCATTGTTACTTTCATATACAAAGCAACCAAACCTCTCTTCAGTTTCAAGGTATGTAGATTGTCTGGAAAGATTGCAGAGAAACAAGGAGATGTTAGAGTTCCTGTCCGAGGCCTATCCAAAATTATCACCGATGGAGAGATATGACAATAAACTGCAAAGGGAGGTTTTTATGGCCCTGGCCAATTTCGATTCCAAACTGCATAAATTTTGTCTCTATAACAAGGCTGAATTTGATATGGTTTTTGGCAAAAGTGTTATTGATGACCTTTTAACCGGCATCTATTCGAACAATCTAATCAAATATGTTGGCGGGAAATCAGGCACAACAAAAGAAAGCGCCATGGAACAGGTCAGATATTTGCAGCTTCTGACCCAGAAGAATAATTTGAACAATTTTATTTGCAGGATTGCCCAGATGTACGCCGAAGGAGATATAAAAGGAATAGAATCACAGATTGAGATAAACAATGTCATGCAAAGCTTTAGCCCAACTGATCAGTTTACTGTGAAAATGATGCTTTTCTCTGTCCCGGGGATAGACAAGAAGAAAATAACAGAATTCTATCAGGCAGAGATAAAATTCCATGAAGGACAAATAAAGTATTCAAACGAAGCGTTGAAAAAAGTGCAAATGAACTGATTTGAAGAGCTTCCCTGTGGTTAAAATGGAGTGTATCGAATTTTCCATTTGGATACTCCGCAAGTAAGATTAAATGGGGAGAATGTGAGTTTGCTTTTCGTAACTGGTCAGGAGAGAGGTCTCCCCTGGCCAGTTATTGTTTTACGTGCACTCCTTCCTCAAGAAAGCCTACAAAATTGTATTTGAAACGAAAATGGTAGTTTTAAGGGAAAAATCAATTCACCTGATTTGAAAGGATTTATTCTGCCGGTTTCAAGAGGAAATAGCCATATTCCCCACTCGGACTGACCCCTTCAATCAGAACGGGTTTTTTATCATTGGACTGCATGAGCACCCTTTCAATATCCTCCTTACTTGAAACAGAAATTTTATTTACGTCGGTGATGATAAATCCATTCTTCACACCGGCATCCTTTAATTTTCCTGCGGACAAATTGGTTACCTGCACCCCGTCTTCAATATGCAGTCTTGCCCTTTCTTTGTCGGATAACGGGATAAATTCTGCACCAAGCACTGAGATTGACTCTTTTACGATAGAGGTGTCCCCCTTGATGTTCCGTAGCGTAATCCTGGCCTCCTTTAAATTTCCATTTCTCCTGTAGCCAACGGTGACCTCATCGCCGGGACTATATTTCCCAATCTGCTCCTGAAGTTGGGATCCTGAACTGATCTTATTCCCATTGATTGAAACGATGATGTCCCCTTCTTTGATACCGGCCTTGCGGGCTGCTCCGTCGTCGGTCGTGCTTTTCACATAGGCGCCCTCCATCTTATCCAGTTTTTGGGCTTTCGCGATGCTATCATTGACTGTTTGCATCAAAACTCCCAAAACGGCCCGTTGTACTTCGCCATATTTCTTAAGATCATCCACCACTTTCCTGGCGATGGTGGTTGGGATGGCGAACGAATAGCCACTGTAAGAACCTGTCTGGGAGGCGATAGCGGTGTTTATTCCAACCAGATCGCCATAACTGTTGACCAATGCACCTCCGCTATTACCCGGATTGACGGCAGCATCCGTTTGAATGAAAGATTCCAAAGGCATTTTACCGCTCACAATTCCGATACTTCTGGATTTGGCGCTTACAATCCCTGCAGTAACTGTGGAGGTCAGATTGAAGGGGTTTCCAACAGCCAGTACCCATTCCCCCAATTTAAGCTCATCAGAATTTCCCCATGTCAGATAAGAGAGCTCTTTTGCATCTATTTTAACCAACGCAATATCGGTGTTGGGATCCCTGCCTATCACCTTTGCAGTAAATTTTCTATTGTCATCCAGGATGACCTGAACATTCACTGCATCATCCACGACATGACTGTTGGTCACGATATAACCATCCGGGGAGATGATTACGCCGGAACCTGAAGCCATGGCAAATTGGGGTTGTTCTTTCTGACCCCTCGGGAAACCTCCTCGTGGACGATCGGGCCCAAAAAAGAAATCAAAAAGAGGGTTATCGAAGTTATCGCCCATTTGTTCATGCATTTTTACTTCAATATGCACAACCGCATGTACGCTCTTTTCAGCCGCCTGTGTCAAATCAGGTAATTGCCCCAATGCACTGCCTGCTGAAACCTGGCTCGTTAAATGCACAGGAATGGGTTCGCTGTACTGAACCGACCCCCTCGAATCATTCGCAAATTTTGCATAGATAAAAACCGCCATTAGCGCTCCTGCAAAAGCGAATGAAAACATTGTTAAAAATCTCCTAAACTTTTCCATACTCTTAATTTTTATTTTCCCGGACGCTCAAGTAATTTAAAGAATTGATCCATTTGAGGAAGGTTCACAAGGCGTCCATTTAGATAATCATTACCCTAAACTATTCGGCCAATTATGAAGAAATTATGAAGAAATTTGGACATATGCAGATAATTAACTGTATTTAAGAAATGTTATAATCTTAAAAGGATACGGTTTTGGGATTCGTCGCAAACCTTGACATTTTTTCTTATTTTGCACCTCCAACTTTTAACTACTACAATGAACAATTTTGAACAAAACAAGAGAAAAGGGTTGAGTCCGATCGTGATTATCGGCATCCTGTTTTTCGTCTTTGGTTTTATCACCTGGTTAAGTGCGGTTTTGGTCCCATACCTTAAAATCGCCTGCGAATTATCCAACTTCCAATCCTATCTGGTCGCTTTTGCCTTTTACATCGCCTACTTTTTTATGTCTGTCCCGGCGGGATGGTTACTCACCCATACCGGTTACAAGAAGGGGATGGTAGTCGGTTTGGTCACAATGGGTGTGGGCTCCCTACTGTTCGTTCCGGCTGCACTCACTAGAACATATAGCCTGTTTTTGACTGGGCTGTTTATCCAGGGCGCCGGCATGGCGCTCTTACAAACGGCATCAAATCCTTATGTCACAATTCTCGGGCCCATTGAAAGCGCGGCCAAGCGAATCAGTATCATGGGGATCTGCAATGGAGTCGCAGGCGTTTTGGCACCTGCTATTTTGGGTTTTATCACCCTGGACGGTGCTGACGAAATCGTTGAAAAGGTTAAGAGCATGGCCCTCGACCAAAAAAACGTGGAATTGACCATGCTGGCATCCAGGGTGATTGTTCCCTACCTGATCATCATGGTTGCACTCTTGCTGTTGGCGCTGTTCCTCTATTACTCAAATTTACCCGATATCGACCACGAGGAGGAGAATGCTGTCGAAGAGACCGAAGGTCCGGAGAAAACAAACGTTTTTCAATTTCCACACTTGCTGCTCGGGGTATTGGCCATCTTTCTCTATACCGGTGTTGAGGTAATTGCGGGAAACACCATCATCAGTTATGGGGTCTACCTTAATATTCCGATTGCCACCGCAAAATTCTTCTCCTCATTCACCATTTTCGCCATGCTGGTAGGGTATATCGTTGGCATCATCGTGATCCCAAAATACCTGGCGCAAAAAAATGTTTTGTCCATATCAGCGGTTATGGGGCTGGTATTTGCTCTTTTGGCCATTGCAACCACCGGATTTGTCTCCGTCATGTTTATCGCCTTCCTTGGACTTGCCAATTCGCTGATGTGGCCATCCATTTGGCCGTTGGCCATCACGAAACTGGGACGCTTTACCAAGACCGGCTCCTCCATGATGGTGATGGCCATCTCAGGGGCAGCGGTTGTTCCACTTTTGTATGGTCGACTGGCCGATCTCAGTACACCGCTGATTGCTTACTGGATAGTTATCCCAATTTATTGCTACATACTTTTTTATGCAACCTATGGTCATAAAGTAGGCAGGATAAAAAGCCGGGAGTAATGCCCCTTTTGGATCATTGAATCCTGCTTTAGACCCAACCATCCTTATTCGAATATTTAAATTTGGTAACTTTCGCAAAAAACAGGATAGATGGACCAGGACGTTACAATTGACTTATCGAAATGGGTTGAAGAATTTACTTCAGATCTTTATTCATGGGCTCTTTATAAAATATCCGATTCGGAACAGGCGAAAGATTTGGTTCAGGACACATTCTTGGTTGCTGCCGAAAAAATTGCCGGCTTTAAAGGTGAGAGTTCGCCTAAAACATGGTTATTTTCAATACTGAACCATAAAATCATTGATCACTATCGAAAAAAGGTTTCTCAACCCGTTCCACTGGAAGATAAAAGCATGTCACGGTTTTTCGAAAAAGATGGTGATTGGCAAGAGGGCAATAAACCAAAAAACTGGCATGATGAGGATGACCTAAATTTGCTTGACGATACTGATTTTCAGGTTATTCTTAAAAGATGTCTGGATGCGTTACCTGAAAAATGGAGTACCAGTGTCAGGTTGAAATATCTGACAGAAAAAAGCGGTGAAGAAATTTGTCAGGAATTGGGTATTACGGCGTCAAATTTCTGGCAAATTGTACATCGGGCCAAAGTTCAATTGAGGGATTGTATCGAGATAAACTGGTTCAAAGGTTAATGTAGAAATTAAGACAATGAAAAAATTGATGCACATATTGCTTCTTTCGTGTTTAAAGGCGACAGAACTGATTGAAAAGAGATTTTATTTCAAGCTCTCCTTCAAAGAAAAACTGCAATTGAAAATGCATAAAATAATGTGCGATGCTTGTACAAACTACGAAAGACACAGTAAGATTATTGAAAGGGGAGTAGAAATGTTTCAGAAAAAGCAGCCCGTTGAAATTGATATCAAACAGCTTAAAGACCAGATTTCAGCCAAGTTGAATAAAGCTTAAAATTTTAATTGAATGAACGGAAAGCAACAAAACAGGCGGAAAGTAGTTATTGACAAAGAATCTCTTTTGAGAGCACTTAGAGTTGCCATCCTGGTCGGAGTAATACTTAATGTCATCAATAATCCCGGAGTGATTAGCTTTTCATTCGGTGGACTAAATATTTACCGGGTTTTTCTGACATTTCTGGTACCATTCTGTGTTTCTATCTATTCATCAGCTCTTGCCAACCGGAAAAAATGTGCCGAAACAACTGTCACTGAATGAAACTCCGATAGTACTTTCATTCACATGTTTTTAAAAGTGCAACAGCTTAGTATATGGTTATTGAACACAAGAAATACGAACTTTTTGGCAAAATGATTTTTGAAAAGGCGGTTATAAAGCCACCCTTTCAAAAATCCAATTCCATGCCGGAAGAAGCATGCTTCTTTTATGTTATCAACGGGATTGGGGAGATTATTTCAGAAATTGAGAAACTGAGAATCCCGACAAGTGAATCAGTTTTATTGAAGTGTGGAAATTATATTACCAAGATGCTTCCATCTCCTGCCTCAAATACATTTCAGACTGTTGTGGTCCATTTCCATCCTCAAATTCTCAAAAAAGTATATGAGAACGACCTTCCAAAATTTCTGGTAAGTCCCGGAGCAGGGACCAGGGTTGGAATGTCGAAGGTGAAGGGTACTATTCTCATAGCCAAATACATTGAAAGCCTGCTTTTTTATTTTGAGAATCCTGAATTGGTAAATGAAGATTTACTCGTTTTGAAATTAAAGGAAATTATACTTCTGCTGGCACAAACCGATGATTCGCCAACAATAAACCAGATACTCACGAGTTTGTTCTCACCAACGACCTATACATTTACGCAAATTATTGAAGCGCATGTTTTCTCCGATTTGTCTTCGGGGGACCTTGCCGGTTTAACCAACCTGAGCCTTTCTTCTTTCAAAAGGGAGTTCAGGCGTGTGTACAATGATAGTCCGGCCAATTATATCAGAAACAAAAGACTTGAAAAGGCAGCAGAATTATTGGCGGTCTCTGATGAACGGGTCTCTGATATCGCCTGCAATACTGGCTTTAACGACTTGTCCCATTTTTCAAAGTGTTTTCAGGAAAAATACAACACTTCCCCATCGGTTTACAGGTTGGACCAAAAACACAAATTATTGGACTAACTGCCCAACCTCCTCCTGAATCGGAACCCCATCTTTGTGTCGTCATAACAACACAAAAAAATTCAAGATGGGAAATCCAAAAAAAATCGCAACAGAGGCTGTAATAATCAATGCTTCGAAGCAAGAGGTATGGAACCTTCTGTTTCATCGTTTCGGCGAAACATATCTCTATAATCCTAACATTGAAGGTTCGCACGACACCAATGGTAAAAATGGGGAGATTGGGTGTGAAAGACAGTGCAGCATCGACAAAAAGACAAACATCCGCGAAAGGATTGTAAATGCAGTTGAATTTGAGTCAATTACAGTTGATATCATTGGAGGAAATATGCCGATGGTCGATGAGATGCAGGTTATTATGCTGATTGATCCTGTATCGTCGGTCCAAACAAAAGTAAGCATCAGAGCCGCCTATACGACAAAACCTTCTTTTATGGCAGTTATTGTCCGGGGAATGTTCAGAAAGATGCTCTTTGGGGTCCTGATCGGGCTTAAATACCACCTGGAAACAGGTAAGGCCGTTTCCAAAAAAAGCTTCAAATCAATATCCGGGAATTTTAACAAACTACAGGGCACACAGCCATTTGTCGCTTGAGACCCAGGCCGGATCCACACATCATTTAATATTAATCATTTCAACAAAAGATCACAAAATGGTAAACTTGAATTTGGGGAATCTAACCTATTCGGAAAAAACAAATGAGATATTGGAAAATACTCAAAAAGGAATGGGCTTTGTCCCAAACATGTATCAAAAAATGGCGGGCAATACAGCGCTATTAGATGCCTATACCTATGCTTACAAGAGTTTTAGGACCAACTCAGGCTTTAATCCTGTTGAGCAGGAGGTTGTCTTTTTGACAGTTGCATACTTGAATAATTGCGAATACTGCATGGCTGCCCACAGTTTTGTTGGCGACATGATTTCAAAGGTACCTGTCGAAGTAACCAATGCGATAAGGGATGGGAAACAAATTCCAGATACAAAATTGGAAGCCTTATCCCAATTGACACGTTCCTTAACCACTAACAGGGGCATTGTTACACAGGATGAAATAGATGAATTTTTAGCTGCCGGTTATTCCGGGATTCATGTTTTGGGCATCATCGCAGGTATTGGAGCCAAAACGATGAGTAACTATTCCAATCATGTCACCTCCCCTGAATTGGATGCTGCATTTGCTTCAAGGACCTGGAGAAAATAAACAAAGGGAATATTGTTGCACCTATTTGATTAAGAGGAGATTCACTGAGGCGTGGATCCCCTCTTAAATTTTTTTATGATCTTTTTTGTCAGGTTCTGAAAATCGAACGACAGTATGGTTGTGTTTCAATCATAAAATTTCAGAAACAATCATTATTACAAATTTCAAATTAAAGATTATGAAAACAGTAAAAACAATCGCAGCAGGTATTGCCCTGTTATTATTCGTATCAGTAGCGGCTTTTGCCGGTAACAAAGCCAAAGTAATTGCCGTCGTAAACCAGGCAGGATGGTGTCCGGTATGTAAGAACAATGGAATGCGTGCCATGGAGGCCTTTAAAGCCAACAACAAAGACATGTCCGTCCAGTTCATAGCCAACGATCTGACCAATGATGAAACAAAAAAGAAATCGGCGGTAGAATTGGAAAAATTAGGTTTAGACAAAGCAATTGAAGCATACGCAGGAACAGGTGTAGTTTATTTCTTTAATTCTGAGACCAAAGTGCTTATCAGCCAGATCAGTGTTGCCAAACCTGATGAGGAACTAGCTGCTGCTTTGACAACCGCAAAGAAAGACTTGAAATAAAAAAAGAACTTGTTAACCAAAGGCGGAACCAAAAATTCCGCCTTTTTAATAAAAATACCAAGAAGGCAATACTAGCATCTGTTTGCATCTTATTCTCCGTTTTTACTTATTCCCCGCCATTTTATTCCCTGCCCGATCTTAAAGGGAATTTATGGGCTTCTCCTAAAGGATATGACCCAAGCGTTGAAGTATATACCAATTTCCTGAATGAAGATCTGAAGAAATTCAAAAAGAGTGGATAATTAATTTTGCAAATCTGTCAGGTTTAAATATTTACCCGACTGTTTGGGTATAAATCAAAAACAGTAACAAAATGGAAAGAAGAAAAATTATCAAAACGGGGATTTTGGTCTTGGTGACAGGAATCACTGTTGTGGGCGTCATCGTTCTTTATCTGTTCAATATGCCTCACCGGGATGTTCAGAAAGCAAAAGTTGATTACAGCCTCAGCAGCAGCCAAATTGTCGGAGAATATCTTGCCGACAAGGAAGCAGCCAACAAAAAATATCTTGCAGGGGATGGTGATTCCAAAATCTTGCAGGTTTCCGGTATTGTAAGCAAAATTTCTGAGGATTTAATGGTCAGAAAATAGTCTTGTTGAAAGGAGCTGATGAAAAAGCAGGGGTAAGCGCATCCTTCACGAAGGAGACAAATCCTCATGCAGGGCAACTTAAGTTGGGTGAAAAAACAACAATAAAAGGTGTCATACGCTCAGGGGCTTCTTACGACAAGGATCTGGACCTTTATGAAAATGTCATTCTCGAAAAGAGTGACGTAACAACAAAATAATCAGCAAACACAAATCATTTTAAAAATTTGAAATTATGAAAGCATTAAATTCATTCATCATCGTATTGTACCTGTTGGCAGCGTTTACAGCCAATGCCCAAACTTCGGGCAAGCTTGTAAGCACGAAAACGAACATTAAATTTTTCTCCACTACACCGGCTGAAAACATTGAAGCCAATAATAATACCGCAATAGGTACAATTAGCAAAGAAACCGGGGAAGTGGTTTATTCAGTCCCGATGCAGGGATTCGAATTTGATAAAGCATTGATGCAAAAGCATTTCAACAGTGATAACTTCCTGGATACGCAAAAATTTCCCAAGGCAAAACTGATCGGTAAAATTACCAACCTTGATCAGGTTAATTTCACTAAGGATGGAACCTATCAGGCCAATGTTCAAGGTGAAATGACCATAAAAGGTGTGACGAAACCATTTATTCAAAAAGGGACCTTGGAAGTAAAGGGCAACCTGGTCGAAGTTCAAAGCAAGTTTGATCTGATACTGGCTGATTATGGGATATCTTTTGCAAAAGGCAAACCTTCCACAAATATTGCCAAATCAGTAGAGGTTACTTTGCATTCGGAACTTCAGGTTCAATAAATTCCAAATTCACATTGAAATATCTGATTCAAAGCAGGGAGATCAGTATTTCAAACCATGTTATCGATAAGAGCGGGTGGATAGGTCTCCCGCTTTTTTCGTTGTTAACATTCGCTTAAATGCATCCAGGTATCCCGAGTGAATATAAATGATTATCTGGTTAAGTGTAATTGGAAATTTTAATAAAATAAATTCACTTTTCTGTCAGGAATTGGCGTTGTCTGCGACAGTTAATTCAAATAGTAGATCGTTTGAAATAATTTAATATCGCAGAAAAATGAAAACTTATGCATTTTGCCCAATATCAGAAAATAAAACGGACGAACAGGTAGCCCGCGTAAATGCAGGCTTTACCGCACTTTTAGTATTCTCCTTTCTTTTAACATCTAATTTCTTATTCGTTGCTTTTCTGGCCTTGGATTTTTTGTCGAGAAGCCTGGAAATGCCGCATTATAGTTTGGTTGGAATCTCTTCCCTCCATATTCTGAAGTACCTGCAAGTGAAACCCAAACCAATCAATGCCGGACCTAAAGTATTCGCCGCGCGTATTGGATTTGCCCTCACATCATTTATATCATTGGCTATAGCTATTCATTCCAATCTGCTTGCGGTTGGTATCGCCCTGATATTGGCTTCCTTTTCTACCCTTGAATTTACCTGGGGTATATGCGTTGCCTGCCGGATCTATCCATTCCTGTACCGATTGGTTTATGGCAACAAGTAAGAATATTTAATGATCAAATGTCATGACAGACAATTTACCCAAAAGTATCAGGAACCTGGTTCTCGAGCTTGGAAATCATTCTCATATCGATAATGATCTTGTTGCTCAAATTATGTCTGGGATTAATTTCCCTGAGAATGCATTAAAACCTTTCTTCTACCTCGATCATCCTAAAAATGAAAGTTATGGCAGAAAGCTTATTTGGAACAATGGTGACTTTAAAATCTTGCTCATGACGTGGCGTCCCGGTGATTTTACAGCGATACACAATCACGGGTTTACTGAATGGGGAGGTGTCTATTTCCTTGGAGATGCTACACACAGATTGTACCGGGTCGAAAATGATGAATTAGCCCTTGTCAGGAAAAATGTTTATCCAAGTGGAAAAGTTGCATCAATTTGCGGTGACCTGACTCATTTAATGGGTAATTCGGGCAATAGTGACATTGTAACCCTTCACGTTTACGGCTCCAATACCCGAAAGAGAAACGTATCTGAAGATGCTAAAGTATATATGCCAGAATTTCAAAAAATTGTCACCACCATGGGAACTGCTTATCTGAATATGGACAAGGCATTGATCCTTTCGGAAATTCCATTTGAAAATATCGGCTCCGATGCATTGTCGGATTATTTCTCATTGGTAAAACCCTTCTATGAACGCAATAAAATGCCGGAAGTACTTCAAAAAATGGAACACAACCTGAATCGAAACTGAATAATAGTATAATCTAGTAATACAAACAAAATGAAAGAGTTAACGATCTTGGAAGGATCTTTTGAAAAAATCAAAAGCTACCTTCATACAAACAATGATAACACCATCCCGGTAGTTAAATTCAGGACCCCTGCAGAATTGGCTGAGGTTATAGATTTTGGTATAAAAGACGAAGGGGTCACAGAGCATGAATTCTTGGGACTTCTGGACAAATATCTTGAATTTTCCGTTAAAACCGGGAACAGGCAATTTCTAAACCAGCTCTATTCAGGGTTCAATTTCCCCGCTTTTATTGGCGAAATTTTCTCTGTATTGGCTAACACTTCGATGTATACCTACGAAGTTGCTCCCGTTGCCACAAGAATTGAGACGGAAATGATTCGCTTGATGAACAGTTATGCCGGTTACCACGATGGCGATGGAATATTTGTCAGTGGTGGAAGTAATGCCAACTTGATAGCAATGTTTTCGGCACGTAACCGGATTTTCCCGGAGGGCCGGTTCAAGGTTACGACAGAAACTTAAAATTGAAGGCTTTTGTCAATGAACAAGCCCATTATTCATTTGAAACCGCCGCCAATGTTCTTGGAATCGGTGCGAAGAATGTGGTAAAAGTTAAATCTGACGAAAATGGGAAGATGATCCCATCCGAATTGGAACGTGAAATTAGGGCATCAATCAGCCGTGGTGAAAAGCCGTTTTTTGTCGCGGCAACCTGTGCTACCACATTACTTGGAGCATATGATCCTATTGATGAGATGGCTTTGATCTGTGAGAAATATGGTATTTGGTTGCACGCTGATGGATCTTTTGGTGGTTCTCTAATTTTGAGCGATACCCACAAACATTTAATGAAAGGCATTGAAAAGACCGATTCTTTCGCCTGGAATCCTCACAAACTGATGAATATTCCATTGGTATGTTCGGCCATACTGGTTAAAAAGCGGGGCACCTTACAACATAACATTACCGATATTAATACGGATTATATTTTTCATGAAATAGATGAAATTGAAGATCTGGGCAAGAAGTCCATCCAGTGCGGTCGCAAAGTAGATGCCGTAAAATTGTGGTTTGCATGGAAATACTATGGACTGGAAGGTTATCAGAGGCGCATTGACAATCTGATTAATATGGCAACTTATGCCGAAAACATTGTGAAAAATCATCCGCAATTGGAATTGCTGGTTTCACGCCAATCATTCGCCGTTTGTTTCAGGTATGTACCCAATGAGGAAACGGACTTAAATAAATTTAACCTTGAGCTGCGTGAATCGTTGCGTAAGAGCGGTAAGTCCATCGTCAACTACGGTTACAATAACAAAACCCTTGTCATTCGTTTAATAACGGCAAATGGTGAACTGACACAAGCTGATATGGATTTATTCTTTGATAATTTATTGTCTGAGGCCCGGATTCTTGAGAAAAAATACCAAAATGAGTATGCCGAAGTTTCATAATCACAATGGATTTGCCATTGCCATTGCCTGGCCGGAAACTTATTGCAAGCAACCTGGTTACTGGTACGATGATCTATTAAATTTCCTGGGAATCAGTGATCATCATTATTACAAGGTTGGGCATGCAGCTTTGGTTCTCGTCGATTCCGTAACAAGCAAATATCACTATTTTGATTTTGGCCGGTATCACGCCCCTTTTCAGCATGGCAGGGTTCGAAGTGAACTCACAGATGATGGCCTAAAAATTAAAACATCAGCCCGGATTTCTGCCGATGGGCTCAAAATTGAAAATTTGGAAACGCTGCTCACTGAGTTGCAGTTAAATCCGGAATGTCATGGTGAAGGTGAAATCCATGCTTCTTATTGCAGCATCGATTTTCAAAAGGCAATCAGTAATGCGCATCGCCTTCAGCGAAAAAGTCCTATCCCTTATGGACCGTTCAGGTACAAGGGAAGTAATTGTTCCCGGTTTGTAAATGCCACCATTCTGGCAGGGAAACCACTGCTTAAAACTCATATAAAATTAAGTTTTTTGATTCCGTTTACTCCGACGCCTTTAAATAATGTTCAATCTTTGGGGAACAAGTTTGTTTACCCTAAACTTTTGACCAATGAGGCTTTCTGTCCGGTGAGACAATCCGATAAAAGCATTCTTAAAAGTACATTGACCGAACCATCCAGACCCAAAAACCTTCCTGAATCCGCTCAATGGTTAAGCGGGGAAGGTTCAGGTTCATGGTTTTCAATGAGCCGGACAGCAACAAATAAATACTCAATTGCCCGATTCGGGGCAGGAGGAGAATTGGAATGTAAAGGGGTATTCAATGTTAGCGACGATCAATATTTTGAAATAAACCAGCCATATCGTTTTGAACATTTGAGTCATTGTGGAAAAGTAAAGGTCAGCCAGGGAAACAAAATAATTGAACTACTTAGAACTAAAGGGTAACCTACTTCAAAGGAACCTCTCTCCGGACTTTTAAATCCTGGTAGTTGTCAGGATTTTGTTTCTTATCGACCATTCATTACAAAACTATTAGCGTCAAAACCATGAAGAGGATTTTATTATTAATCTCATTAGTTCTGCCCGGCCTTACGGCCATTTCACAGAATCCCATTATTAAGCAGGTAAACCCACACCAATTTCAGTTACTTATTAAAAATCCGGAAGGAATATTACTTGACGTCAGAACACAATCGGAGTTCGGGAACGGGCACATTCCCAATTCAGGACAATTGAATTATTATGCCTTGGATTTTAGGAGGAGGCTATTGCTCTTACCGAAAAATGAACCAATCTATTTGTATTGCAACACGGGGTACAGAAGTCAAAAAGCAGCCGAAATACTTGCTGAAAATGGTTACTCAAAGGTATACAATCTTGAGCACGGCATGATGGATTGGGAGCTAAAAAATCTTGCGGTAGTGGTTGAACCGGATGCACATCCGGAGGTAGACAACAAGATGGATGTTGCTGATTATTCAAAATTAATCCAGTCAGATGGGCTTGTTTTTATTGATTTCTATGCCCCATGGTGTGCCCCTTGCCGAAAAATGCTGCCGATGATGGATAGCCTGAAAGTGGATTACTACAATCGGATTAATCTTATAAAGGTTAATGTGGATGCCAGCAAAAACTTGGTAAAAGAATTAAAATTGATCAGTGTGCCGTATTTGGTATTGTTCAGAAACGGCAAGGTGCTTTTCGCAAGAAATGGAGCGGTTACCAGGGATGAATTAACCACTCTTTTTCAATCGAATCTTTCTGAAAATTAATCCAAATAAGACTCAAAGCGATTAAATTGGAATAGAGTGTCTTTGAAAGTAAATTACTAAAATTGCTTTTTCAATTGTTCCGCCTTCGTTATTGGTTTTAATAAATTACACCATGGAAATAAAGACAACTAGTACTATAGTTTGCCCGGTTTGCGGATTTTCCAAAATTGAGGGGATGCCTTCAGACAGTTGTCAATTCTATTATGAATGTTCAAACTGCAAATCGATACTGCGGCCCAAACCAGGTGATTGTTGTGTCTTTTGCTCTTATGGTACGGTAAAGTGTCCATCGATGCAGGAAAATGAGAAACTATGAAAATTCAAAATTTCTTCACCAAGTAAGCTAAAAACCAATTGATTGACAAATTTCGTCCAAGATAGAACGAAAGGCAGGAGGTGAGCGGGTCTTTTTGAGCATTATTCCGCTATTTTTGTCCGATTATTTTTTAGAGTGATTTATGAGATTGTTGATTATACTCTTCCCGTTCTTTTTCCTAAGTTCAGGAATGACTTCAGAAACCTACCGGGAGAAGCAGTTGAAGTATACCAGGGTAAGGGAGGCTTATGCTGCCAAAGAAAAAATTGTAAAGAGTACCCTGGCCGGATTCTCCATTTCGCGCGACAGCCTGCGGATTTACCTTCGGGCTTTCAAAACTGAGAAAAAGGTGGAGTTGTGGGCCAAAAACAGTTGCGACTCTGTTTTTACAATGATCAAAGAGTTTACCATCTGTGATCTCTCGGGCGATGTGGGAGCAAAGAGGCGATCGCGTGATTTGCAGGTGCCGGAGGGGTTTTACCATATCTCCGATCTAAACCCTTTTAGTAAGTACTATTTGTCGATGAAGGTCAATTATCCGAACGCATCGGACAGTATAAGGGGAGTTCGCAAACATTTGGGGAACAATATCTTTATTCACGGTTCCTGTATCTCCTCAGGATGTCTTGCCATGACCGACGACCGGATCAGGGAGCTCTATGTTTATTGTGTGGAGGCCTACAATGCGGGACAGGTGGAAATAGACCTTACCATTTACCCGGCCCGGCTGACCGACGCCACCTATTCCAAATTAACTTATACCTACGGCAGGTACAAGGATGATGTCGCATTGTGGGGCGATCTCAAAAAGAGTTTCGATCTTTTTAACAAGACCGGAGTGCCACCAGCCGTCAGGTTCCTGCCCGATGGAACCCACGATGTGAAATTGTAGGCTTCCTGGTAAGTGGGCCGCCATAAAATCGCAGGATGGGTTCGTTTGAAAAAGCTAGATGGTCTCTTTTTTTTCATCGAAGATAAATACCTCCTCGATTGGCACTGAAAAAACAGAGGCAAGATCATATGCCAGTTTCAGGGAGGGATTGTATTTATTCTTTTCCAAAAATACAATCGTTTCCCTCCTAACGTTCACTTTCCGGGCAAGATCATCCTGGGTAAGGTTAAACCTGGCCCTGAACTCTTTAATTTTGTTATTCATTCCTTTACTCCCCAAAAATTAAAGAATACCCAGGAAAGTGAATAAATTACTGCCATACCAAAGATACCAGCTCCGATCAATGTGTGATTTTCCCAAGATATCCTATCGCAGAAATACATGAGAATTAGCCACCAGTAAAGTGAAATGTAGTAGGATAAAGAAGCTGTTCTGACAATTATTTTCCTGGATAACTCATCTTCCGCAGGTTCTCCTCTTTTGAGACTCGTTATTCGTCTAAAGCCCATGTATACCGCAAGTCCAACTATCATAAGCAAAATGACAAAAGGTAACGAATCCTTCAAACTGTTGACTTCTTTTGAGTTTACAAACCAGAATCCACAAGTAATCAATACAAGCGCTGCGAGAATAAAAATTATTACTGACCTTTTCATAATTCATTTTATTAAGTTATGTATATCTAACACAATGTTAGAAATAAATAACAATATTTCCTAATATATTTGAATAAATTTTGCGACTGCGCCTTCCATTGAATATGACTGGTCCTTATTCAGTGAAAAGTTTCATTTGTTTATATTTTGTTTTTTAACGGTCAAATGGAATCGAAGATCAGCGAAGCTAATACCCACATAATCATTTTCGGTTGGTGTGAATATTCTCTCATGGGTATTTCATACTTTTGAAAAATCCATTTTATCTTAACTACTACAATTATTATCATGAGACTTT
>JBBIUJ010000011.1:0-28039 GCA_037440345.1 Prolixibacter sp. | reverse complement strand
AGGGCAGTACCTTCGACGACAGCATCAAATGGGTTCCGGCCGATGTCAAAGGGAGCATCTGGCAGGATGACCTCTATGTTCAACTCACCTTTCTGATGACAATGGACCAGTTTGGCATCGATGCACCGGCAAAAAAATACCAGGAATTGTTTGCTAAATCAGGTTACATGCTGTGGCATGCAAACGCGCAGTCGCGTAAAAATTACTTCGACAGCATATTCCCTCCAAGGTCGGGCGCTCCGGAATTTAATTTTCATGCCAATGACATCGATTTTCAGATCGAAGCCGATTACATCGGTTTTATGTCGCCAGGAATGCCCAACAGCGCCGCCAAACTTGCAAATAAGATTGGCCACATCATGAATTATGGCGATGGTGTTTACGGAGGAGTTTTTCTTTCGGCGCTTTATGCTGAGGCTTTTTTTGAAAAAGATATCCGCAAAATTGTAGAAAAGGCGCTACTCTCTTTGCCGGCCGAATCCGACTATGCCAAAGTCATTCATGACGTACTGATGCTAAAAGATAAAAACCCAATAGACTGGCATGCATCCTGGAAAGTGTTGGAAGACAAATGGGGCAAAACGCACATCTGTACCGCAGGCGAGGCATTCAACATTGATGCCAAATTCAATGGTGCCTTTATCGTGATGGGACTGCTGTATGGAGGTGGTGATGTAATGAAAACAATGGAGATCACCACACGCTGTGGCCAGGACTCCGATTGCAACCCATCCAATGCCATGGCCATTTTGGGAGTGATCAACGGCTTTAGCCACCTGCCGGAAACGATGAAAAAGAGTGTCACCGAAATGCAGGACTCCCTGTTCATCTTTACCAATTACAATTTCAGGAAAGCTGTCGACAAAACTTACCAATATGCCGTCAACCATGTTGTTGCTGAAGGTGGTGCAGTAACAGCAGATAAGATAGACGTTAAAATTCAGTTCCCTCTTCCGGCAGCCCTCGAGGTCAGCTTTCCAAAGATGGTGCTGAGCGAGAAGGTCTCGATATTCGACGAGAAGCGCTGGAAACTTTCAGGCAAATGGGAAACATTCCAATTGAAACCGGAAGAGAACAATGTGAAGGCCAACCAGGCAAAATTTGCCTCACAAAAGGGTGACGCCCTCGACTTCGATTTTGAAGGAACGGCAATCTCCCTTGAAGGCAACTGGAAGAAGGATGGTGGCAGAGCAGAACTCTATATTGATGGGAAGTTGCACAACTCCTTCGATACCTATTTCTTTTACAACAAACAGGAGCAAACGCCAATCAATATCTGCCATGCCCTCAACCTGACACCCGGCAAACACACGTTAAAAATCGTGGTTACCGGCGATAAAAAACCGGAGGCGCTGGATAGCAGGATTTACGTATCCGATGCTCTTGTTTTCAAGTAAAGTGAACTAAAGTGACTAAAGTGAGCTATAATGCCTAAAGTTGGGGACCCCAAAAACTGAAACCAATCAAGCGGCAAAATATAAGTACTTTAGTCACTTTAGCTCACTTTAGTCACTTTAGTCACTTTAGCTCACTTTAGTCACTTTCAAATAAATACTAGAACTCTAAATTAAACCATCATGTACATCGTCGAAAGTTACACCCTTGCCGTCGTTCTGACATTCGTAACCATGCTTTGCTGGGGTTCGTGGGCCAACACCCAGAAACTCGCTGAAAAATCGTGGCGCTTTGAACTCTTCTACTGGGATTATGTACTCGGCATTGTGCTGATGTCTCTCCTTTTTGCCTTCACACTGGGAAGTATCGGTGATCAGGGACGAAATTTTCTTGCCGATCTGAAACAGGCAGTTCCCGCCAATCTGCAAAAAGCAATACTTGGAGGTATCATCTTCAATGCAGCCAATATTCTGGTTGCCGCCGCCATAGCGATCGCAGGAATGTCGGTCGCTTTCCCGGTAGGCATTGGCATTGCCCTGGTTTTAGGTGTGGTTATCAACTACATCGCAACTCCCCAAGGCAATGCTATTTGGCTATTTGCAGGTGTCGGACTCGTTACGATAGCCATCGTGATTGACGCTCTGGCCTATCGGAGAAAGGCATCTCAGGCAATGAAAGTACCAACCAAGGGGATTGTGCTTTCCCTTGTTGGCGGTGTGATGATGGCGCTTTTTTACCGGTTTGTGGCCAGTTCGATGGCTACTGACTTTGTCCATCCGGAAGCAGGGTTACTGACACCCTACACAGCAACAGTCCTCTTCTCACTTGGCATATTGCTCAGCAACCTGCTCTTCAATACAATACTTATGAAAAAGCCGTTTGAAGGAACTCCGGTAAATTATGGTCAATATTTCAGAGGAGGATTAAAAGAGCACCTAACGGGAATCCTGGGTGGAATGATCTGGTGCATCGGCATGTCTTTGAGTATCATCGCTGCCGGCAAAGCCGGATTTCCAATCTCATACGGACTGGGACAGGGTGCGACCCTTGTGGCTGCATTGTGGGGCGTATTTATCTGGAAAGAGTTCAAGGGATCAAAGGGAACTTCAGGATTACTGATAGCCATGTTCCTTCTATTTGTGGTCGGAATCAGCCTGATAATTTACGCGGGTATTCACTGAAAAAAATCAAAAAAAAAGTGGGAGCCCGAAAGGTTCCCACTTTTTTTTGTTCGAAACTTGCTTTATTTAAGCTTGTTTTACGTTTACAGCGATAAGACCTTTTCTTCCATCTTGTAGTTCGAAAGTTACGTGGTCGTTTTCTTTGATTTGATCGATTAAGCCGGTTACGTGTACAAAGTACTCATTTTGAGACTCATCGTCTTTGATAAACCCAAATCCTTTTGTTACATTAAAGAATTTGACAATTCCTTTACTCATTTGTTATTATAATTTTAATTCGTTTCAAAGGTAATAATATTTCTTACAATACGTTACCCCGCCTGAAGTCGCAAAGTACTGATTCTTTCGATTTTTTCCGCGGCAAATTCAGGAGTGATAACCATGCTGGTTCCGCCTTCAGATGGCATGTCAAACATGGCATCGATCATGATGGTTTCGCAGATGGATCTCAAACCACGGGCACCAAGTTTGAATTCGATGGCCTTGTCGACAATCACATCAAGCGTCTCTTCCTTGAACTCAAGTCTGATTCCATCCATCTCGAAGAGCTTGTGGTACTGTTTGATGATCGAATTCTTGGGTTCGGTCAAAATTCTGCGTAACGATTCCCTGTTGAGTGGTACGAGATAGGTCAGTACCGGCAAGCGACCAACAATTTCGGGAATTAATCCAAACGCGCGCAAATCCTGGGGCGAGACATATTGCAGCAGGTGGTCCCTGTCAATTTTTCCGTGCTCGGCAATAGCTTTGTAACCAACCACTTTGGTATTCAGCCTTAGACCGATCTTCCTTTCGATACCCTCAAATGCGCCGCCACATACAAACAAAATATTTTTTGTGTCAACAGGGATCATCTTTTGCTCTGGGTGTTTTCTTCCTCCCTGAGGCGGTACATTTACGATGGCTCCCTCAAGCAGTTTCAGCAATCCTTGCTGAACCCCTTCGCCCGAAACATCCCTGGTAATGGAAGGATTATCCCCTTTCCGGGCAATTTTATCGATTTCGTCAATAAAGACGATACCCCGTTCAGCCGCTTCAACATTATAATCGGCAGCCTGAAGCAACCGGGTAAGCAAACTTTCGATATCCTCTCCAACATATCCGGCCTCGGTCAGAACCGTTGCATCGACAATGGTAAAAGGAACATGCAACATTCGGGCGATCGTCTTGGCCAACAATGTTTTGCCCGTTCCGGTCGGTCCTACCAGGATGATATTTGATTTTTCAATCTCCGTACCATCGTCGGTGATCTTTTGGTTCAGTCTCTTGTAATGGTTGTAAACAGCTACCGAAAGGATTCTTTTGGCATCGTCTTGCCCGATTACATATTGATCAAGAAAAGCCTTGATCTCCCGGGGTTTCTTTAATTCGACCCCCTTGAGGTCAAAACCTTCATTTTTCTTGAACTCCTCTTCGACGATCGAGTGGGCCTGTTCAATGCAGTTCTCGCAGATATGGCCTTCCATACCAGCGATGAGCAGCTGAACATCCTTCTTCTCCCGTCCGCAAAACGAACATCTGTCTACTTTCTTCATTCTCTATAAATAATTCAAATAAAAGCCTGCCTATTTTTTCTGACGAATCAAAATTTCGTCGATCATGCCATAGGCTTTGGCCTCTTCGGCCGTCATCCAATAGTCCCTGTCCGAATCCTTTTCCACCTTTTCGATCGGTTGCCCCGAGTGCAATGCGATGATTTCATACAATTCGTGCTTTAGCTTCATGATCTCCCTGGCAGTAATTTCAATATCAGATGCCTGGCCCTGAGCTCCACCCATAGGTTGGTGGATCATAATCCTGGAGTGTTTCAATGCAGATCGTTTCCCTTTTTCGCCCGCAGTCATCAAGACGGCAGCCATAGAGGCGGCCATTCCGGTACAAATGGTGGCGATGTTGCAATTGATGTATTGCATGGTGTCGTAGATTCCCAATCCCGCATGCACCGATCCACCCGGCGAATTGAAATAGATCTGGATGTCTTTCCCCGGATCAGATGATTCGAGAAAGAGGAGTTGTGCCTGAATGATATTTGCCACATCATCATCGATAGCAACCCCAAGGAAGATAATCCTGTCCATCATCAACCGTGAGAAGACATCCATTTGGGCAATGTTCATCTGGCGCTCTTCAATGATGGTTGGGGAGATATAACTGGCGTGAATAGATTGAAATTTATGAAGGGACAAACTACTGATTCCCATCTGTTTCGTCGCAAATTTGCGAAATTCATCACTTGGTAGGCTCATGATAAAATGGATTTAAAATGAAAAAACTTTGTAAAAATCGAACCTTTATTATTGTTGTCAAAATTAAAGGTTCGATTTACAAAGTTACTAAAATACCCCTTCCAATCATTCATCAAAGAGATATTCTCACCGAAAAGGGTCGCTATTTTTCAAAAAGGTCATCAAAAGCTTTCTGGGAAACCGATTTGACAGCCAATTGTGCATTTACTTTGATGAACTCTAGCACAAGACTTTCCGACTTCTTCTCAATTAGACGGTGACGCTCTTCTTCGTTTTTCAGGATCGATTTGGCATAGTTATCAAGGTACTCTTCAGGTACATTGAACATACCATACTGACGAAATTGCATCAGGGCTGTCTCCCTGGCCAATGCAACTACATCTGCCTCACTTACCTGTATTTGATTGTCCTTTGACAGCCGGTTTTTGATCAGCGTCCATTCCAAATCTTTTACGAAATGGGGAAACTCCTCTTCGACCTGCTCTTTGGTAATTTTTTCGTTAGAATAAACCAGCCATCTTTTCAGAAACTCTTCCGGCAACTTCATTCCAACATATTTAACGAGAGCCTCCTTGGTATCTACAAGAAAACGGTACTCAGATGAGTAGGTTAGATTGGCTTTCAGGTCATCTGCTAGTTTTTCCCTGAATTGTTCAATGGTTGTAACATCTGTCTCACCACCGATGGATTTCTTGAACAGTTCTTCATTAAGCTCTGCCGGGACAAAGGTGTTGACTTTTGAGACGGTGAGTTCAAAGTCGGAGGTAAGCGCCTCTGCCTGTGCATCATCAATCTTCAACACTTGTTTCAGATAATGGCCGTTCTCGAAAGCTGCCTTTGGATTAAACTTCACTACATCGCCGGCGCTCTTGCCTACAAGCGCCTTCTTTTCTTTTTTGGCTTTCACCATATTGATGGATACCTGGGCCTCATCTACCGAGATTCCGCCTTCCAGAACGGCGCCGTTTTCGTCCAGTTGTTTGATACTACCGATCAGATTGTCCTTATCGGTCGATTTTTCAGCATCCACATAAGTGCCGAAACGATTTTGAAATGCCTCCACCTGGTTATTGATCATCTCCTCATCAATGGTGATCTCATAATAAGGAAGCTTACCAACTTTCTTGAAATCAATATCAATTACAGGAGAAAGGCCCAGATCAAAAACAAATTCAAAAGCCTCATCCGTATCAAAGTTGAGCGGTTTTTGCTCTGTTTCATTTGGAAGGGGTTCTCCAAGAATCTGAAGGTTTTCGTCCTGGATGTATTTGGTGAGTTGGTGGCTCAGCATCTTGTTGATCTCTTCGGCAAGAACCGCCTTGCCATACATCTTTTTGATCAGACCGGCAGGCACCATTCCCTTACGGAAGCCGGGCATGTTGGCCTTTTTACGGTAATCTTTCAATGTCTCGTTTACTGTTGCTTCGTAATCGCTCTTCTCAATGGAGAGTCTTACCACAGCATTCAGCTCATCGGTGTTTGTTCTGGAAATGTTCATACGATTGTTGTATTAGTTAACATATTGATCTGTTAACATATTGATTCTTCAAAATTTAAGAAATCTCCTCCCTACCTGTCGGAATGAATCGATTCTTTATACATTTAAAAAACCGCCTGCGCTTCCGGCAAAGAAGAGGCGGTTGTTCTTTCTTATCAAGTGCGGACGAAGGGACTCGAACCCCCACGCCTCTCGGCACCAGATCCTAAGTCTGGCACGGCTACCAATTACGCCACGTCCGCATTTTTCGAGCTGCAAATATACGATTATTTTTGATTCCGACTATCAGGCAAAATTAATTGACAATTAGTTTACAAAGACTGTTGAGTTTGCCCCTCGACTACGCTCGGGAACCGGTCTCATTGTCTCCAAGTCTAGTCTTCTGTCTCTCCGTCTCTCGGTCTCTCGGTCTTTCCCTCTTCCCAGTCGTCCTAGTCGTCCCAGTCGCCTCTATCCCTCCTCACGCATCTCCGCTAACTTCCAGCGGATCTTCGTCAACATCCTTCCTGGTAGGTCGTCTTAGTTCAAAGTTTTGTCCGAGATAGAGCCTTCGGACTTCATCGTCTGCAGCCAGTTCTTCGGCGGTTCCGCTGTTTAAGATTCGCCCGTCATATAAAAGATAGGACCTGTCGGTGATTGAGAGGGTCTCATGCACATTGTGGTCGGTAATAAGAATTCCAATATTCTTTTCTTTGAGCTTAAAGACAATTTGCTGAATATCCTCCACAGCAATCGGGTCGACTCCGGCGAAAGGTTCGTCCAATAAAATAAATGCCGGATTGATGGCCAGGCATCGGGCAATCTCTGTTCTTCTGCGCTCTCCTCCAGAAAGTTGTATCCCAAGGCTCTTGCGAATATGCTGTAAGCCAAATTCAGTTAGCAGCGATTCAAGCTTTTCGTGTTGGTAACTTTTGGGGAAATCCGTCATCTCAAGGATCGACCTGATATTGTCCTCAACACTCATTTGCCTAAAGACGGAGGCCTCCTGGGCCAGATAACCAATGCCAAGTTTTGCCCTTTTGTACACCGGGAAAGAGGTGATGTCGGTATCATCCAGATAAATGGTCCCACCGTTGGCTTTGATCAGTCCAACAATCATGTAAAAGGAGGTTGTTTTCCCAGCGCCGTTGGGACCGAGCAAACCAACAATCTCACCCTGTTTAAGTTCGATCGAAACACCTTTTACGACAGTCCGGTTACGGTATTTCTTGACGATGTTCTCCGCTCTTAGCTTCATGTCTGTAATATCTATATTTGATCTTTTGTCTTTAAGTGACTAAAGTGAGCTAAAGTGACTAGAGTGCCTAAAGTACTTCTCTTCTAGCAATAGATGACCCAATATCAGGAGTCCCCAACTTTATTAACTTTAGTCACTCTAGTCACTTTAGTCACTTTAGTCACTTTCTCTAGGCTTCCAGCAAATCAACATCCTTGCGTCTCTTCTCCACTACCCGCGCCATCAAAATGCCCAGTTCATACAACAGCGCCAGCGGTCCGGTTACGAGCAACATGCTAAATGCATCGGGAGGGGTGATAATCGCTGCAAGGCAAAGCAGAATGATAAATGCATGTTTGCGGTAAGCCTTGAAAAAAGAGGTGCCCGCCAAACCAACTTTGGCCAGGAAATACATCACAATTGGCAACTCAAAAACAATGGCGCTACCTAGAACGATGGTAGTGACAGAACTTATGTAGGAGGTGAGATTAATCTGGTTCAGCACCTCCTGGCTGACCTGGTAGCTGCCAAAAAAATGGGTAGTCAACGGAACAATTAGAAAATAGCCGAAACAAACCCCCAGCAAAAACAGGAAAGAGCTGTAAACAACGGCTGAAGTAACATGTTTTCGCTCGTTCTCATACAATGCCGGGCGAACGAAACGCCAGAATTCCCATAATATATATGGAATAGAGATGATGATTCCGCCGATAATAGCCAGGTTCAGGTGAATACTGAACTGGCCTGCCAAATCGATGTTAATTAACTGGAAAGGCTTAATGTTAATGGCAAGATCAGGCGAATTTAACTGCACTGCCAACCAGCCAAAAAAACGGTTCGTGATGAAATTCGGATTTTTGGGAGCTAAAATGATATCGTCAAATATGAACTGCCTGTTCAGGAATACGATCACACCAAAAAACACCACTGCAGCCGAAGAACGTACCAGATGCCACCTTAACTCTTCGAGATGCTGAAGGAACGACATTTCTGTACCCTTGGAGCTGTTGTCCTCTTTTTTTTTGGAAAAAATTGATTTCTTTACCTTTTCTGCCATGAAAAATCTGCGTGAATATAGACTAACACAGAGCGCATTATCCGTCTATTTAAAATTCTCTCAATTGGATCATGACAACTAAAAATCGTCTGAAACTAAATTGAGGAGGAGGAGACTCACAGAGACCAAAATTTCTGTCTACATGGAATCCTCGATGATAAGAAGATTGTACTCTGTGTTAAAACCTAAACAATTTCTTTGCGGCAAATATACAATTCTTTACCCATTTGAAATGTCCTTGAAGAAATAATCATACCATTTGAACGGGCTCCCAAAACCAACAGGCGAAAATTCCTCGGGTCTTCAAACAACCGCCTTTTCGTCAGAAAGGAGACACCAAAAAGTACGTGCGAAAGAATGTTAAATTTTATTGATATTAATTTATAGTCTTGTTTGCAGGACAATATTTTGTAACTTAGTATTTTTAATACAAATGGTATAGAATAGACTGATGATAATTGAGGACAAAAATACCCTGACTTCTGAACTACAAAAATATTTCGGATTCGATCGTTTCAAAGGGCAACAGGAAGAGGTGATCAAAAGTGTCCTTGCAGGACAGGATACCTTCGTACTGATGCCTACCGGAGGGGGTAAATCACTGTGTTACCAGCTTCCCGCCTTGCTTCAGGAGGGTACTGCCATTGTTATTTCCCCGTTGATCGCGCTGATGAAAAACCAGGTGGATGCCATTCGTAGTTTTAGCGTTCACGATGGAATCGCACACTTTCTCAACTCAAGTCTGACCAAGTCGGCCATCCAGAAAGTCAAGGAGGACATTGGCAAAGGTCAGACCAAATTGCTGTATGTTGCCCCCGAATCGCTAACAAAACAGGAGAATATCGATTTTTTAAAAACGATAAAAATCTCTTTTTACGCCATTGACGAAGCGCACTGCATCTCTGAGTGGGGCCATGATTTCAGACCTGAGTACCGCAGGATTCGTCCAATTGTCAACGAAATAGGCCAGGCCCCCATTATTGCGCTGACAGCCACCGCCACGCCAAAGGTTCAGAGCGACATCCAGAAAAACTTGGGCATGCTCAATGCCAATGTATTCAAATCCTCCTTCAACAGGCCCAACCTGTTCTATGAGGTACGGCCAAAAGTGAAAGCCAAAGATCAGATCATCCGGCTTTTCAGGTCTAACATCGGCAAGTCTGCCATTATTTACTGCCTGAGTCGAAAAAAAGTGGAAGAGATTACAGAACTTCTTCAGGTAAACGGGATCAAAGCGCTGGCTTACCATGCCGGCATGGATTCAACAACCCGCTCATCGAATCAGGATAAATTTCTGATGGAGGAGGTTGATGTCATCGTGGCGACCATCGCATTTGGGATGGGTATCGATAAACCGGATGTCCGGTTCGTGGTTCACTACGACATTCCCAAATCGCTTGAAGGATTCTACCAGGAGACTGGTCGGGCTGGTCGCGACGGTGGAGAGGGACGATGCATCACTTTTTATAGCTACAAGGATATCCAGAAACTGGAAAAATTCATGCAGGGGAAACCCGTTGCCGAGCAGGAAATTGGCAAACAACTGTTGCTTGATACCGTGGCATTCGCCGAATCTTCCCTTTGCCGCAGGACCATTCTGCTTCACTATTTTGGAGAGAAATACATTACCGAAAATTGCGAACACTGCGACAACTGCCTGAATCCAAAAGAGTTGATCGAAGGCAAAGAGATGGTTACCCTGGCTTTGCAGGCGGTCCTCGATGTCAAAGAACAGTGCAAAAGCGAACACTTGGTCAACATCCTTACTGGCAACGAAACAGCGCAGGTAAAATCCTTCCTCCACAACAAACTGGAAATTTTCGGAGAGGGCGACGACCACAAAGACAAATTGTGGAACGCTGTTTACCGTCAATGCATTATTGCAGGCTTCCTTATCAAGGACATTGAGAATTATGGCGTTTTAAAAATGGCGCCCAAAGGGAGAGCATATCTTGATAACCCTCAACCTTTTACAATCGTAAAAAATCACGACTACGAAGCCGAGGAAGAATCGGATGAGGTACCTCAGGGAACCGGGGCAGTTGGTGATCCCGAACTTTTTTCGATGCTGAAGGATCTGCGCAAAAAGGTGGCTGTTAAAAATAATTTGCCTCCGTTTGTCATTTTTCAGGATCCCTCGCTGGCCGATATGTCCATTCAATATCCAACCACACTGGATGAGCTTCAGAATATTATCGGCGTTGGACAAGGCAAAGCCCAGCGCTATGGAAAGCCCTTCGTCGAACTGATCAAGAAGCATGTTGAAGACAATGGCATCGAGCGCGCCCAGGATTTTGTGGTGCGGTCGGTTGCCAACAAATCCAAAAATAAGGTTTTCATTATCCAGAACATCGATCGCAAACTACCACTTGATGAGATTGCCACCTCCAAAGATATGGACATGGATACCCTGCTGACAGAAATTGAAGCCATTGTCAATTCCGGCACAAAAGTAAACCTCGACTACTACATCGAAGATATCATGGATGAGGACCAGATCGAGGATATCTACAACTATTTCAAGGAGGATGCCGAATCAGATTCGATGGAGGAGGCTATTGCCGAGCTTGGCGATGATTACGAAGTAGCCGAAATCCGGCTGGTCCGGATTAAATTCTTGGCGGAGATGGGGAATTAATAGCTTGTTGGCATTTGGCTATTAGCTTCTGGAAGAAAATTAGCAAAAATACTTAACGCATCATTTATTGAAGATAAACATCTTTCAAGAAAGCTAAATCATCATGAAAAGACTAAAACCATTTCTTTTGCTATTTCTGATATCATTTTTAACGTCTTGCGAAAAAGAAAATTTAATGGACAAGTTTGTGATTTCAGATAAAATGCCAGGAAAGCATATTATGGAGATGGGAATAGACAACAATAATGAATTCTTTTTTGTAACGACCGAAATTGATACAACTGTCGAAGTTCCACTATGGTCAAGTTCCATTCAATCGAAGTCTTATTTATCGAAAAGAGCATCCGAAACAAGTGACTTTGAAATACTAGACGATAAATTCAAATTCGTCGATGAAATAATCTTTGACAAAAAAAATAATCTTTGGGCGAGAAATGGGAAAACGATATTTCTAAGAGAAGGGAATGTAATCAGGAAAATTTTGGAATTGAACAAAGACGATGGATTATTCAACTTTTTTGCAGTAGATAAAAATAACAATATTTGGGCAGGGGGTTACACACAAGGCTTATACAAAATTGATGGTAATTTAAATGTAAAATTGTTTACACCTGAAAATTCATCACTTCCAAAATCAAGTATGACTAACATTCATATTGACAGTAAAAATAATATTTGGATTGCCATGGATAACAATGGCGTACTTAAAATATCTGACAAAGATTGGGTTTGGTATAATCCGACAAATTCGGCAGTTACTTCTCAAAGAATCTGGTGTTTAACAACTGATAAAAGTGATAACTTATGGATAGGGACAGGCTTTGACAACCTTCCTGTTTCTTTGATGAAATTTGATGGACTGAATTGGCAATCAGTAATACCTCTCGATGATAAAAATAGTGCAGTTTCTGGTGCTATTCGGAGGTTATATTCGGATGGCGATAAATTATATGTGATTCCAGAGCAAACAAAAAACATGGGATTTGATAAAAACCAGTTATTAACCTTTGATGGTAATTCATGGACCAAGAATTTACAACTACCTGAAGACGATGGAATAGCGGACTTGGTATTTGACGATTTTAGAGGGGCGGTTTGGGTTAGAACTTTAAATAAAGGAATATTCAAACTTGCAAAGTGAAAACGTAATTTTGCCAACATCTACAATAAAAGTCACCAACTATTTTTGGCTCTGTTACCCTGCATTTCAAGATAATTACGGACAAATGAATTTCTAACCTATTGGAAAGTTAAGAAAAAAAGTAGTTTCTCCCGCTTCACTCTGAAAGCTGATCTCACCTTTACAATTTTCCATGATACTCTTGGAAATGGCCAGGCCAAGCCCCATGCCACCGCTTTTTGTGGTAAAACTGGGCTCAAACAGACGGTCGCGATCAGCCTCCGGGATTCCAGGGCCATTGTCCTGAATTGAAATCTTCAGCCTTTGTTCATCTACTTCAGTGCTTACCAGGATTTCACCATCAGACTGATGCTGAATGGCCTGAACGGAATTCCTGAGCACATTCACAAGGGCCCGTCTGAATTGGTCCCGGTCACCTGAAACAATTACAACAGGTTGATCAGGATAGTTGACCTTCAACTGGTACTCCTCGGGAGAATCGAAAAGGGTCACTATTTCCCTGATCAATCCAACCATTTCGACCGATTCTATCCGAATGGAAGGCATTTTGGCAAAATCTGAAAAGGCTGAGGCAATAGATGACAAAGCATCAATCTGTGCCACCAGCATCCGGGTTACGCGATTGAAATATTCGTCAAAATTGGGAGTTCCTTCATCCTTGATCTTTTGAAGATACTGGATATTTAATTTCATCGGTGTAAGCGGATTGTTGATTTCATGGGCAATCTGCCTCGCCATCTCTTTCCAGGCCGTTTCCCTCTCCGACCGTGCAAGCAATGCGGCGCTATCGGCCAGTTCTGCCACTTTTTTGTTGTAGGCCTCCACCAACCGGCCTATTTCATCCTCTCCCTGGTATTCAATTCTAGCATTCTGTTTTCCCAGCGCAATTCCCATCAGTTTTTGTTCGATCTGAAGCAAGGGAACAGTAAGTTTGGTACTGATGGCCAATGCAATGACTACTGTAAGCAAAACGAGCAAAATGTAGAGGTTGAGGAAGGCAACAATGAATCCGGTTACTTGTCTTGTGAACTCATCCTGCCGGTTAAAATAGGGAAGATTGACATACCCGACCAAATCGTCATTTTGGTTAAACAAAGGGGCATACGCTGAGAAGAACTCCATTTTGCCAAGATTCTCGTTGTGCAGAAAGGTTTGGTTGCCCTGGATATGCATTGCCTGATATGCCATTGGATTCATCCGTTCAGAGGTCAATCCCTGTTCAAAAATTTCGTTGCGCGACGATGCGGCAAGCTTTCCTTTCAAGTCGTACAGGTTGATGTCGGTCCAGGTGATGTCAGAGATCTCGGCCAACTGCTCTCCGAGATAATCATGGATAATATCCAGCCTGGCGGAGTGTCCGACCCTGAGTCCAAGTTCGGAGGAGATGGCCCTTACCTTTTGATCGAGGTTCTCTTTCAGCGTTCGCTGAAATTCCATGTAATTGTATTTGACCAGGCCCCAACCAATCATAAAGAGTAAAACCAGCAAAGTGGCAACAAGAGTAAATTGGATCTTTCCTCTCAGCTCGAGCCTGTCCCTAGGAATTAGTTTTGTTCTCTGACTCAGCAGAATCCAGCAAAAGCCCAGAAGGTAGATAAAAAGAAAAAGTGTTGGGAATCCTCTTCCCTTATCTATCCACGAAGAAAGGGGATAGCTCACAACCACATAATTTGCGCCGCTCCTTTTGTATACACAATGCAAAAATCCATTCTTCTCGTAAAAGTTGAACTCCTTTTGCAATTTTTCGGCATGCTCCATGCCGACATCATACAAATAATTTCCACCCCTATCTACCAGCTTGTTATCGAAATACTTAGCATAACTGTAACCATCATTCCTGTTTCTTCGGGAGGCTTGCTCATCCATGAGCAATTGAGGATATCCCTTCCCTTCCGGTACAATTTTGGAGTTTAGTTCGATAAACGCGATGATAGGTTTTTTGCTTTGCTGATTGAACAAGTGCAATTCTCCAAGGTAAGAGATCCGGCCATTGAGGCGGTCCATGAAATAGAAATCAGACCCTGGTAAGATCACTCCCTTTGATTTTTTCAATTGGTCAAAAAAATCAAGGCATGGAAATTTAAGTCGTTCGTCCGAAAGGAAAACACTGTCGGATGCTGCACATACTGTGATTCGTAGCTCATAATTGTTCCAGAAACCTGTAAAGTAATTTTGCCTCAGATAACTCTGCAATTTTTGATATGGAGGAGTTGTAAATGATTGGACCAATGAATCTTTGACAATTTTTAATTCAAAGTCCGACAAGAAGATTTCGGCAGCCGGATCCCGTTCCGTGGCCAGTGTGACCGCAATCACCTGAAGGATGTCAGCCCTTCTCCTCTCACTCTCTTTCTGCGCAACCAGATTTAGCCCAAAGGAGAGCAAAAGTCCGTACACCAGCAATGAGGTGAGTTTAAATCTGGACAGAAGGTCAATTCTAATACGGTCAATGAGAAAGAGAACAACCAGGTAAAAAAGAACAGCTACAGATGGTATTTGCCACCCAATGAGGAAAAGCAATAACCAAATCAGCGTCAGTGAAAGAAGCCCTGGGAGGAAGAATGAGAATGATTTTTTCTCTTTTGTAACTGTACATTTTATTCTCACCAAAATTACAGCCAAGCCTATCATCTGCACAGCAATACTTCCAATTGCCAAAATATTCGGAATAGAGATCGCGTAGTTGGAATACAATTCAAGGGATATATCCGAATTGTTCAACAGAAGCAGGAATAGCCCGGTTGAAGCTGCATAGTATCCGGCTGCAAATACAAAAAAGAAGAGACTAACGGTAGTAAAAACCCCGGCATTTCTCTGCTTTTTAAACAGTGCAAAAAATGATTGCGCGACAAAAAAAAGGAAGAAAGAGACTAGCAGGTACTCCCCAAGCGAGGAGAGCACCCTGCTCCAGGCAAAATGGAAAGGGGTAAACAACTTCCCATCATACACTGCATGAGGAAATTTAAAATAGTTCAGCGCCAGGTAGAACAGCGCTGCAAAAAGCACCGAAGCGGCAAATTTAAGAAATGTCTTAAATGGCTGTCTGGAAATCCATTGGTGAAATTGTAAAGAAAACAAAACTATGAAGAGCAAAAAAAACAGAAATGCGGGAATCTCTTCCATTGGGGATCCACTCTGTCTGTTTTTATAGTGAATGCCAAAATGGAACTTCCCCTCATGACAAAAGACTTGTATGTTGCCAGGTTTCTCCTCCGGAACTACCTCACATTGATTGGAGAGTCGAAAATCTTCTTGAAATGAAGACTGCACATACCTGTTCTGATAGGGAAAGTCCCTCTTGATCAGCATATAACCATTAATGGTAAATTGATCCACCTGTCTGGAAAAAAGATAGAACCATCCTGTTGGCAATTTTTCTAAGATCCCTTCCTTGTTAATCTGCTCAGAATGACGATTAAAAGCGATCAAGGAAGAGCTCCAGTAAAGTAGTGAATCGTGCCTGGAAACTGTGTAGAACAGTCCATGACCGGATTGTTGCATCTCTTCGGTACCCTCCCACAACTCTTTACCTTTGTTTCCAGAGGAGAGTTTCAGGGCAATCTTATCCATTTCAGCTTTGATACTTCTCTCCTTCCCTTCAAAAACCCTGAAAATACGCTCTCCTTCTGCTTTCTGGTCAGATCCTGAAAAAAATAGGGGACCCCAGCCAAAGGAGCATCCCAGTGCAACGAGTGCAACAATGAGCAGGAGGTTCCTGGAGACAATATTTCCGGTAGGTTCAGGCATGGTGATAGGGTTCTCCTTTGATAATGGTCAATGCTCTGTAGAGCTGTTCAACAAAAAGCAATCGCACCAACTGATGCGGGAAAGTCAATCTTGAGAGGGACATTTTGTTATCGGCCCGTTTGTATACTGCCTCAGAAAATCCATATGGCCCTCCTACAACAAAGATCAGCTGCCGGGTTCCGGCAAGCATGCGTTTTTCAATCCAGTTGGCCAACCCGGGAGAGGAAAATTCTGCCCCGTCTACATCCAGCAAAACCAACTCATCGCCTGTTGACACCAGCTCCAGAATGGCTTTCCCCTCATGCTCCTTTTGCTGATCGGCCGTGAGATTTCTGGAATTTTTGATGTCCGCAATAACTTTAATCTCAAAAGGCAGGTAGTGGATCAACCTTTTCTGGTAATCCTCAATTCCCTCACGGAGATATTTTTTATCGGTTGCTCCAACCAGCATGAAAGTTATTCGCATGGCAAGATGATTGTTAGAGAAGCTACAAAGTAATGTTATTTTTGCACATGGTATAAAATCAGGCACAAAATTTGCAGGTATTGGTTATATTTGACAGTTTCTGAATTTCGAAACGGTTCAAACAAGTGTTATGAAGAATATACTTATTTCATTCGGCTCGGTGCTCATACTGCTGTTACTAAGCAACAATCTCTTCTGCCAGATCCCAGGTCAGATTGAAAATGGACTAAAAACGGGTAATGCGAAGATGATCGCCTCCTGTTTCAACGAAAATGTGGAACTGATAATCCTCGACAAGGAAAATGTCTGCTCCAAAGAGCAGGGAGAGATGATTCTGAGCGACTTCTTCAGCAAGAACAGACCAACCGATTTCAAGCTTACGCACCAGGGTGGTACGGATTCGGTATATGGGATTGGGAAAATGCAAACCGCAACGGCTAACTTTCGTATCTATTTCATGCTGAAATCGTTTGCAAATAAACCACTTCTGGTTCAGTTAAGAATTGAAAAAGACTAGCAAAAAATAGCTGCATGCATACTGTTCTGGAATCAGCAAGGATTTGGATCAAGAATATTCTCGATCGTATTGTCAGGAAAGCTAAAAAGATTACGGTACCCTTTTTCGACGGTCTGCCCTTGTACGATGTTGCGCTATTTTTCTGGAAGGGAATCGTTGACGGAGCTATTACCACCAGGGCATCCTCAATTGCCTTTAATTTCATCCTTGCGGTTTTTCCGGCCATCATTTTCCTTTTTACCCTGATTCCCTACATCCCGATCAATAACTTTCAGGAACAGTTGATGGGCCTGATACAAAGCGTTTTACCAGATAATGCATTTGTTGCCATCGAGGGCACTATCAAGGATATCCTAACACAACCCCGTGGCAACCTGCTTTCATTCGGTTTTTTTGCTGCTTTCATATTTTCAACCAATAGTTTGGTATCGATTATCGTCGCTTTCAACAATACCATACATGCCATCGAGACGCGAGGTATCATAAGCCTTTACTTTATCGCTTTTGGTTTATCTTTGATTCTCACTATATTAACAACTCTTAGTGTCGCCCTTATCACCCTCAGCAATTGGGCTATGACATTTCTGGTAGCCAAACACTTTATCCGTTTTGACTATATCTATTACCTGGTAATCGGTGGAAAATGGCTTATTATTCTACTCCTCTTCTTCTTTACCTTTGCTTTTCTTTTTTACTTCGCCCCGGCAAAAAAAATGAAGTTCAGGTTTATCTCGGCTGGCGGCACCCTCGCAACCGTACTTTCCATTCTGATTTCGGTAGGTTTCTCATTTTACATCAACAACTTCGGGAAATACAACACCCTATACGGCTCCATCGGCACCCTGATTGTGGTGATGCTGTGGTTCTATTTCATGGCGCTCATTCTTCTCATCGGCTTCGAGCTCAATGTCAGCATTTGGAGCGCCCAGAGCAAAGCCAATGCGGATGCCACAAAGGCTTCCATTTTAGCCGATGAACAGATGGTATTAAATGCGGAGAAGTAGGAAAGACGGGGAGACTCGGAGAGGGGGTGATCGCTAAGTCTTCACTTAGAAGACTGAAACGGAGAAACGAAGAAAATTAGACTGGACCCTGAACGGCATTGCCCTGATCTTGCCTAAGGGTCTAAGGGTCACATTCTCCAATTTTCCTCATCTTCTCGCCTTTACCATCCGTACTTTCCCCTGAAGATCTTTCCTGACTTGAATATCCTTATAACCAAATTTGCTCAGCAATTTTTCGGTTTCTTCGCCCATCGCTTCATTGATTTCGAAGTACAAACTACCGTGAAATTGAAGATGAACAGCTGCAAACCGGGCAATGGCCCGGTAAAAAATCAGCGGATCATGATCTGGAACAAATAACGCCACATGGGGTTCAAAATCAACAACATTTCTTTCCATTAGGTCAGACTCTACCTTCAGAACATAGGGTGGATTACTAACAATGACATCCCATTTTGAAAGTTCATCTATCCCGGTAGGGGCAAAAATATCCTGGTATGAAAACACCACTTTCGAGTCGTTTCTTGTGGCGTTGCCCCTGGCAATTTGAAGCGCCTGCTCAGAAATGTCCCAACCCTCTACCAGGTCGATGTTTGTACTTTTGTCAATGGAGATTGGAATGCAGCCGCTGCCTGTGCCGATGTCCAGCAGGCTTTTGCAATGTGCTTTTTCTTCAGAGATGATCCAGTCTACAAGCTCCTCCGTTTCTGCCCTTGGTATCAAAACGTCAGGCTTTACTGTGAATTTCAATCCATAGAATTCTGTCTCACCCAAAATGTACTGGATGGGTTCGTTTGTGAGAAGCCGGTTCAGGATCTCCAGGATTTGCATTATCTTTGGTTCAGGAAGCGGTGCGGTTTGGTTCAGGTGCATTTGTAGCCGGTTGAAACCGGTCACATGCTCCAGAATAAGCCGGGTAAGGCCCTCCACCTCGGAAGGGGGATAGAGCGGAGAGAGTTTCTCCCTGATTATTTTCTTTGTTTTCAACATGGCAGGAAATACAAAAATAGAGAATCACAGCAGTTTTGATGCCGGGCAGGCCAAAGAAAAGTTTATGGCCCGTGCTCTTGAGCTGGCCAAACTTGGCATGGGACAGGTAGCGCCCAATCCTATGGTAGGCTGTGTGATTGTGCACAACGGACTGGTTATCGGCGAAGGGTACCATCGTAAATATGGCGAAGCGCACGCAGAAGTGAATGCGATCAACTCAGTAAAAGACAAGGATTTGCTTGCCCACGCTACAATGTACGTGACACTGGAACCCTGCTCTCATTTCGGCAAAACTCCACCCTGCGCAGATTTGGTAGTAAAAATGAAGATCCCAAAGGTCGTTGTTGGCTCTGTTGATCCCAATGAAAAAGTAGCAGGAAGAGGACTGGAACGTTTGCGTTCTGCCGGATGTAACGTCGAGGTGGGGATGCTGGAAGAGGAATGCAACAGAATGAACCGCCGGTTTCAGACCTTTCACCAGGAAAAGAGGCCCTACATTATTCTAAAATGGGCACAAACGGAGGATGGCTTCATTGACAAGTCGCGCGACGAAGTTGATTTTGGTCAGCCTACCTGGATTACCAACAACCTTTCCCGAATTGCGGTACATAAGATGCGGTCGGATGAGGCCGCTATCCTTGTAGGTACCAATACAATAGTGAAGGACAATCCTTCACTGACCGTTAGGGAGTGGAGCGGCAATCATCCATTGCGAATGGTGCTCGACAGAAGGGGAATATTGCCGGCATCTTCTGCTATTCTGGATCAATCTACTGAAACTTTGGTATTTACAGAAACAAGTCTTAAGTCAAAACCAAATCTGGAATATATCAGAATCAAATTTAACAGTAAAATGCTTCATGAAATCAACGTCATTTTACTGGAGAGAGGGATTCAGTCACTGCTGGTCGAAGGAGGAAAGTCACTGCTTGAGTCTTATATGCGAGAAGGGTTGTGGGACGAAGCGAGGGTCTACATCGGGAATGCCCGATTTGGCTCCGGGATCAAAGCCCCCGAAACAGATTGGGTGCTTGACCGTGAAGAGAAGCTGGATGATAGTTTGATGCGGATATACTATTGCAAAGTGGTTTGAAATGTTTATAATGCTTGAAGGGACTATTGCGTTTTAGCCAACCTCACACTTAAGCCCTTTCCAGGATGAAATTAATGCCCTGAAACCCTTACCTTGTTCTATACCCACTAGATAACCAAATCGTCCGGATTTTGTTTACAATCCCATAAGGTATGAATTATGATATATTCGCTATCAAATTCATAAAATATAATGAACTCATCTACAATTAGGGCTCGTACTGTATCTATCTCTGTGCGAAGGCCAAGGTTCGGTTGTTTAAGTAAGATCCTGAGATCTTTTTCGAATTTTTGATACAGTTTTTTGGCGTAACTCTTGCTCTTATTTCTTTCAGAGTAAAACTCAAGTATAGTGAAAAGTTTTACGTTAGCCCTTTGCGACCATATTATCTTTCGTTTAGCCATTTGGATACTTCAATATTCAATTGATCATGGCTAATATTGAGTCCTTGCTCAATTTCTTTTTTTGATGCGATGATCTCCTGCTTTTGCTCTGCAGTAAGGGTAATCACCTCATTATCTGTTTTAGAATCAAGAATAGTCTTAACAGCTTTTAAGAATGAAACATCATTGATCTCAGTAATCCGATAAATCATGGCTCTCTTTAATTCTACTGTAGTCATTTTGAATTTCTTTTAAACAAAGATAATCTATTGTGATAAGATTGTCAAATCTGCCGACTGAAATGGAAATTACCACCCTTCTACTTTATGTCATTTATCTAGAAGTTTGATCTCCCCATTTTTCGTATTTTTAACCAATGGAAGAAAAAATTAAATCTCACATAAATTTTTGGCAGGGAGGGGGACCAAGTCTCCTGTTGATTCCTCCATCCAGGGCAAACTTGTATGATATCAACAACTATCATATCAGATTTTATGATCCCAAAGCCATGTGGGAGGTGGAATTAAAAAGGGCACAAGCTGTCGATGGATGGCCCACAGATGGCATTCCCACCGTTCGTCCCAATTTAGGGGTGATTACCCTTCCTGCCATGGCCGGACAGGGTTTCCAGACGCCCGAGAATTCGATGCCATGGCCCGGAGATCCACTATCAATTGAGATGATTAGGGCGATCAGTGAAACCAGCCTGGAGAATTCCAAAGTTTTCAAACTGGCATCCGACTTTTATGGTTTGTATCATCAATATCATTCACCCGGTATTGCAGCATATCTGCCAGATACGCAGGGCGTATTTGATATTGCCCATCTTCTTTACGGTGATGAGATATTTTATTCCATTTTTGATTCGGAACCAGGAAGTTTTATGGCAGAATTGATGGAAATAAGTTTGTCCATTTATCTGAAAGGAACAGAAATTCTAAAGTCTGCCTTGCATGAAGTACTGCAAACAATGATCCATGGCCATGGAACTGAGCAAGGGGTTTATTTCCCTGAAGGGGGCGTCCGAGTTTCGGAAGATACTGCGACCCTGTTGTCCCCTGAGATGATTGAAGAAATTATTCTTCCATTTATAAAGAAAAGTACACAACCTTTCGGGGGTGGATTCCTCCATTTTTGTGGAGAACACCCTACCATTTTTGATCAGTTTACATCCTTGCCTGAAATAAAAGCCATTGACCTAGGTAACCCGGAAAAATACAACACAAAAAAATTGATGGAGCGTTGCGCAGAAACAGGAACCGTTCTTTATAGCCGAATTGCAGCCGAAGCAGGTGAAAATTGGAAAAATTATATCAACAGGATTGGATCTTTGGTCAAAGAGACCGGAGCACGTGTAATTCTCAGGCCATTGGTATTCCCCGATTCAAAGCCGGAATGTCAGGAAATGCTCGACCGCTGGCATGAGTTAACCTCTGTCTAAGACTTTCACATTCCTCATCGTCCGAGTCATCTTGGTCGTCCCAGTCATCCTAGTCGTCCAAGTCGTCTAGTCCCCAGTCCTATCAGAAAGGAAACTCCCCCTCTTTCAGCGCATTCTTGGCTTTTTCCGTTTTTGGTTTTTCAGCTGCGAGGTGGATCGGGTTACCATTCACATAGATGGCTTTGAATGGAGTTGTCGGACATGCATACTCGCAGGCGCCGCAACCGACACATATTTTTTGGTCTACTTCCGGAATAAACAGCTTCCCGTAAGGGATCATGTGCACCGCTTTTGTCGGACAATGTTCGGAACATGCGCCACAGTCGGTCTTTTCTACCTCAACGATGCAGTTCTTTTTCTCAAAATGAACCTGACCGATCTGCAACAGATGCTTGGCATCCATCGTAATGGGAACTATCGCGCCCGTTGGACAGACCTCGCTGCAAAGTGTACAGTCAAATTCGCAGAGTCCCTTGTGGTAGTCCATATGGGGTTGCATCATTCCGATCATGCCGTATTGCAGGAAGGAGGGTTGAAGCACCTTGGTTGGACAGGCCGAAACACACAGGGAACATCCCGTGCAGATTTTGTTGAAACGTCCGACAGAGCGGGAGCCCGGAGGAGATACGGCCGATGTTTTAACCTCCGGTACGGTGCTCTCCCCTTTCGGCTTTGGCACAATCAGTTTGGGTTTTTTCACTCCGGGAATCGAATCGGGTGCCTTGAACCCGTAAAGGGCAGCAATTCCAACTATTGAGGTAATAAGAAAATTCCGTTTAGAGGTGTCAGGCGTTGAAACAACTTTCTTATGGGCTACTTTAGGCTCAATGCCCTCAGGCATCACAAAACGTTTCACAGACTTGGGATTATAGCTCATGGCATTGTCCGAACACACCGTCAAACAATTGTAACAGGCCACACAACGGCTGTAATCGATTGTTTGACTCTTTACCTCAATGCATTCTGCTTTACACGCCCTCGCACATCGCCCGCAATGGGTGCAATTGTGTTTGTTTATCTTGATTTTAAAAATGGCGAACCTGGAGATCAGTCCCAGGAAGGTTCCTACCGGACAGATGGCATTGCAATATAGTCGTCCCCTGGTAAAAGCAAAATAGCCAATCCCCGCAAGAAAGAGAGTGGTAATGATAAGAATTGCCGGATGAACCGCGACCATATCATAGCGATAGAGCCAGTTATAAATATCCGCTTTGGCAAATCCTGCCGCGAAAATATTATTCACCACTACCACCACGGGTTTAAAAAGGGTGGTCGCCATCCTTCCGAAAAGGCTGTAAGGATCGAGTAGAGTTACCATCGTGACACTCCCGAAGAAGAGTGGTGAAACAACCATGGTCAAAAGGATATACCTGCCTATTGTCCAGGCCTTATGGTATTTGTACCTCCTTTTTTTCTTTGTTTTCCCCGAAATCCATGATATGACATCCTGTAAAATACCTAACGGGCAAAGGACAGAACAGTATACTCTTCCAAAAAGGAGCGTAAGCAGAAGTAAAAAGGAGATACTTAATAATGCCACACCCGGGAGGAAGTATGATTTAAGCATAGCAGGTACGAACTGCAAAGAGACAGCCCACTGGTAGAATTCTTTGGAAAAACTCTTCCTGAAATCAATAAAAAGCAATGCCAGCAATACCAGAAAGAAGATGCCAAGACCGACCCTCAACCTTTTCAGAAAACTAAAACTCATTACAAATTTATCCGGTTGATGTTAACTTTGGAAAGATCCATTACGCCCAGTCCGGCCGCATTGGCCATTTGAATATGGTTGATATCTGCAGGTTCTTTGCCAAAAAATTTGGTAGCGGCAGAATCGGCAGCTACAATATCCCTCGATAAAATAAGGCTCTTCATGGTAATCACATCATCCAGCGAAACGCCCATTGGACCGTTCTGCTTCATGACATAATAGGCATCCACGACGTTGAGATGAGGCTTTTTGTAATGAAGGAAATCGGCGATACATTGGTGCAGGTCGTTTTTGTGCCAAAATCCGCGGTCCCATACACATCCCATCATGTTTTTCATGCACATGGAAAGTTTGGAGGAACTATGGTGCTTCAGAATCGGAACATTGATAAAGACGTCGCTGTTCACGATCAACTCATGGACTTTCATCTCTTTTAGTTTAGATCCGCCCGAAAAGTCAACTTTCTGGTAATATCTTTCACTGTCTCCGGGGACCATCTTGCCACCCGCCGCGACAACTGCTGCCTCAATTCCTGAGTTCTTGTAACATTTGGTCCACTCGTGACAGGTGTGGTCAAATACAAATACCTCTTTGGCTCCTGCTTTCAAACACTGCTCAACGATACGTTTTACCAGGATTGGATTGGTGTTGGCGCCACGCTCAGGAACCCGGTCCCAGCCTATGTTCGGCTTTATCACCACCTTCTGTCCGGGTTTAACAAACTGCGACATACCACCCAGCGCTTCGATCCCTTTGTCAAACATGACATCCGGTTCCCCGCCGCGAACAGCGATCAAATCGTAAGGCAGTGCAGCGTTGCCTGCCATCAGGTTATCAATACCGCCAAAGGTTATCGCAGCACCGGTAGCTAAGCCTGCCCCAATGCCTGAAGTGATGAATTTTCTGCGTTCCATGCTGTTTGAAATTAAAATTGATACAATTTGCGATCCAAATTTATAAAAATTACAAAACGATCTGAAACGGTGCAGACCCTCCTCTCCTTTCGATATCTACCATTCAGATTGAAAAAGGGAATATTTAAAACCCATATCTTAGCTCGAACATTCTGAAATTCAACATTTAATCTATCATACAAAATCAGGTCATTGCGACTTGTTGCGATGTCGTTGACCCAATTTCTCGTCACCATGCCGACATAATTCAGAATCGTTATATTTAATATTCATCACAATTTGCTGTTGTTGATGGAAATCCCAACAAAAAAGCAGCCTCCGGAGAACGGATTGAAAAGCGCTTCACTGATCACCAATCCAAATTTTTTCGGCTCCGTTTCATCCCCCCTTACTTTCGATTGAGCCAAAAGAGAGGAGTAAAAAAATAAAAATGTAAATAAATATGGCCATTTTTTGGAAAACAATAAGAATATTCATTAATTTTGAACCCGCAGGGTTACAATTTGTTTTTATTCCGGGTTTTCTTTATACAAGTTAACCCATTTCAGGATAAAAAACGAATGAATGAAGGGTTAATCACCTGAGGGGGCGAAAAGGAGATGAGTATTGGGAAGATGAGATGATGGGAAAATGGGAAGATGGGAAGATGGGACTGAACTTTTTACATTACTTGCATTGAGCTTGTCCAAGGGTCCTTTATCCTTTTTACTTTATCCTTCTTTTTCTTAAAATAGTAATTAATAGACACATACGTAAATAAAAAAAGTCATGAGAGTAGCAATCGTTGGAACCAGTGGCGCTGTAGGCCAGGAGTTTTTGAGAGTGTTGGCAGAACGTAATTTTCCTTTGGATGAACTGGTCCTATTTGGATCGGCCCGCAGTAAAGGAACAACTTATGATTTCAGGGGTAAGAAGCTTACTGTAAAAGAGTTGCTTCACAACGATGATTTCAAGGGGATCGATATTGCCCTGGTGTCCGCCGGAGCAGGTATCTCCAAAGATTTTGCTGACACCATCACAAAATTTGGCACCATCATGATTGATAATTCCAGCGCCTTCAGAATGGAAGCGGACATTCCCCTGGTGGTTCCGGAGGTCAATGCAGCGGACGCCAAAAATATGCCGCGCCGGATCATCGCCAACCCAAATTGCACCACTATTCAGATGGTGGTTGCATTAAAACCAATTGAGCAGCTCTCCCACATTAAAAAGGTGCACATCTCCACCTACCAAAGTGCAAGCGGGGCAGGCGCCTCAGGTATGGATGAACTACAAGCACAAACCGTTCAGGTTGCCAACAGTGAAGAGCCTACCGTGAAGAAATTCGCATACCAGATTGTGCAGAACCTGATTCCCCACATTGATGTCTTCCTCGACAATGACTACACCAAGGAGGAGATGAAGATGTTCCACGAGACGCGCAAAATCATGCACTCCGACGTCCTGGTAAGCGCCACTGCAGTTCGTGTTCCTGTCATGCGCGCCCACTCTGAAGCCATCTGGGTTGAGACCGAGAAAGAGATAACTGTTGAACAGGCCCGTGCCGCCTTTGAAAAAGCAGAAGGGGTGATCGTGATCGACAATCCAGCTGAAAAACAATATCCGATGCCACTCTACCTGGCCGGACGCGATGAAGTGTTTGTCGGAAGAATCCGTAAAGACCTTACCACTCCCAACGGACTAACATTCTGGACCGTTTCCGATCAAATCAAAAAAGGGGCAGCGCTCAATGCCGTTCAGATTGCTGAATATCTGGTAAAAGAGGGGGTCGTGAAATAATGGACAATTGACAGTTAACAATTGACTATGGACTGTTGACAATGGACAAATAATTCGAAATCAATGTTTCGTTGTGCCCCTATTATTGAAATAAGGCGTTAAATTTCAGAAATTTAGCGCCTTATTTATTTGTGTTAATTTGTGAAATCTGTGGTCGAGGCAGGGTTAATTTCCCCTAAATCAGTGGTCAGTCTTCAAAGTTCGGGAAAAGAAAATCGTTGAACGGGAACCTCGTAATGTGGATCTTTTTCACCTCTTCGTACAATACCCGCTTGAAATGGGGAATATTGATCCGCAGTTTCGCTGAAATAAAGATAGCATTCCCGCTCTCTTTGGCCATCCACGAATTTTTCCACTCCTCCAGACTCTTGTTCTCACGTGTAGACGGCGTGAGGTCGTCCTCCTCTTTCTCAACATGGGTGAAAGCATCAATCTTGTTGAAAAGGTAGATCATGGGTTTATCGGATGCCCCGATGTCGGCCAAAGTCTTGTTAACCACCTCAATCTGATCTTCAAAACCCGGATGGGCGATATCGACAACATGGATCAGAATATCCGCTTCGCGCGTCTCATCCAGCGTCGACTTGAACGACTCTACCAGGTGGTGGGGCAATTTGCGGATAAACCCTACCGTATCGGTCAGCAAGAAAGGCAAATTGCCCACGACTACCTTGCGGACCGTGGTATCCAGCGTAGCAAAAAGTTTGTTTTCGGCAAATACCTCAGACTTGCTGATCATGTTCATGATGGTCGATTTGCCAACGTTGGTATACCCGACCAGTGCAACCCTCACCATGTTGCCCCGGTTCTTTCGTTGCACACTCATCTGCTTGTCAATTTTAACCAGATCACTCTTTAACAGCGAAATTTTATCAAGGATGATTCGTTTGTCTGTTTCAATTTGCGACTCGCCGGGTCCACGCATCCCAATACCTCCCTGTTGCCGTTCAAGGTGGGTCCACATTCGGGTCAAACGGGGCAACAAGTATTGATATTGTGCCAGCTCAACCTGCGTTTTTGCATGGGCAGTCTGAGCCCTTTTGGCAAAAATATCGAGGATCAGATTGGTACGGTCAAGTATTTTGCAGTCTATGACTTTTTCGATGTTCCGAAGTTGGGTAGCAGACAATTCATCATCAAAAATGACTGAGTCGATCTCGTGAACTGTCACAAAATCAAGGATCTCCTGAAGTTTTCCGGATCCGACAAAAGTTGCGGGATGCGGATTAACAAGCTTTTGGGTAAAACGCTCATAAATCTCGGCGCCGGCGGTTTCGGCCAGAAATTCCAACTCATCAAGATACTCCTGCACCACCTTTTCGTCCTGCTTCCCGTAGATCAAACCTACCAGGATCACCTTCTCCTTTTTGATGGAGGTATCATGTAATTTTGCCATGGGACAAAAATAGTTAAAAAACAAGGTCAGAGAGCAGTCATCAGGGAATCTGCGACAAACGACTGGAATAATCGTACCCGGCAACAAAAATCCACGAACATGAGGTTACTCCATGGTTCGCATCACCCTTAACCTTACAGGCCCAATCAATCCAGACTCTAACAAGGCATCGCCCTTCTTCCAAAGTCGCCAGGTAGTGAAACTCTCTCTCCCTGTTGGACTGGCC
>JBBIUJ010000010.1:0-29079 GCA_037440345.1 Prolixibacter sp. | reverse complement strand
GCTCAACTTATTGATGAAGCAGAAATTTTACGGAACGATATTGCCACTTCACTTGGACTTCGGTTGCCTGTACTGACCACAAAACCAGGTACAGGGGATATTTCTATATCGCTTTCAGATGAAAAGGGCTTTTTAAACAGCGAAGCTTATTCAATTGAGATTAACAAGAAGATTAGCCTCAAAGCATCCGGCGCCTCAGGAATTTTCTATGCTTCCCGGACGCTTCTGCAAATGCTGATGTTAAACAGCGACAGTCGTAAATTACCGTGCGGAACAATTTCCGATCATCCACAATACAAGGTGAGAGCCCTGTTGCTGGATGTGGGCAGGAAATATTTTCCGATGAATGTTTTGAAAGATTACATCCGGTGCATGGGATGGCTTAAGATGAATGAGTTGCACTTCCATTTGAACGATAATGCCAATGGCGACTATGGCAGCTTCAGGATTGAATCAAAAAAATTTCCGCAACTCTCTGCCAAAGATGGTTTCTATACCCAGCAACAAATCAAAGAATTGCAAGCGTTTGCCCATTTGTATGGGGTCCGTATTGTGCCTGAATTTGATTCCCCAAGTCATGCGAAAGCGTTTACCGATATACGCCCCAATTTAATACACCCTGTCTTGGGATCACATTACCTTGATATTACAAAAAAAGAAACCTACCAATTAATGGAAAGTGTCTTTGATGAATTTATTCCTTTATTTGATGCAAAAGATGTGCATATTGGAACAGACGAATATCGGTTAAGTAAAATTAAGGATGTTCAGGAAAAACAAAAATTGGGTGAATTGTTTCGGCAATATATCAACCATTTTAACCGCTACATTTCGGCAAAAGGTAAGCGGGTCCGTATTTGGTCGGGTTATGAACTTATGCCCGGAACCACAGTTCCCGATACGAGTGTCATTATTGACATGTGGGAGACCAGTGATGCAAAAATTAAATCTGACGCAGGTTACAGTCTCATCAACTCCAGCCATTTCTGGACTTATATTGTTCCAGGAGCTCCCTATTATGGAGTTGATAATCAATTTATTTATGAAAAATGGTCACCAACCCTGTTTAATACTAAAAAACCTGAAAATAATTTAAATGAAAACGATCCGCATTTATTAGGGGGTAAATTGAATGTGTGGAATGATTTAGGTCCGCGTGGATATACAATGAATGAAATTGCCCGTTTGGTATTGCCGTCAATGTGGGCAATGTCGGAAAAATTGTGGGGGGTGAAAGGTTCCGCTGATTATGCTTCATTTCTTCATCGCATAGAGCCAATCCAAAAAATACCGGATGTGAGTCTCACCGAAAGAGAAATATTGTCAGATTCCAACGGGTTGATCTATTCCTCAGAAGACAAAACTTTCAAGTTCGATAAGAAGCAGGACTTTTTCAAACTGCCATGGGGTATTTTCGGAGATAAGGATTGTTTGGAGTTTCCCTGGACCTTTTCGTGCGTAATAAATTTAAAAGAAAGTGCGGGAAAGGCAGTCATCCTTTCAACTGATTACGTTGAAATATATGCGAATCTTACTTTCCAAACAAAGAGTAAACAAACAAAAAACGATACGATTATTAGCGGTGTCGGATATGATAGGGCTAATTGCATGGCACCTGTTCCCTTGCAAACATTTGCCGGTGTTCGTTCCACGAGCGTTTTTAATTACAAATTGCCCTTGAATAGCTGGGTGAAACTCGCCTTCGTTGGTGAAGAAGGTAAAACATCATTATATGTTGATGGAAAATTTATTGGGTCAATACCGGTGCAAATGGTTTGCCCTTTAAACGCAATTGGCAATTGCAAAGGAGAATCTGCGGTAGGTGAAATTAGAAATATTAAAATTTATGACTCAAAAAAACCATAAAATGACCATGATCAAAAAAATCACAATCCTCCTTTCAGTTTGCATACTGCTGTCCGTTTTTTCAACAGCTTCGTGGGGTCAGCCCACATCAAAAAATAGCTCCTCGAACGATCTGGTTGTACGGAACGGGTTACCCAACTTTTTTGCAAAGGCAATGAATGGCGATTCTGTCAAAGTGGCCTATCTGGGCGGAAGCATCACGGCGCAAAATGGATGGCGGGTATCTTCACTGAATTGGTTTAAACAGCGTTTCCCCAAAGCGAAATTCTCGGAAATTAATGCAGCGATCGGGGGAACCGGATCAGATTTTGGCGTTTTCAGGTTACGTGATCATGTTCTGAATTTCAAGCCCGACCTGGTTTTTGTCGAATTTGCCGTGAACGACGGCAACACTGCCTCTCAAAAAATTCTTCGGTCAATGGAGGGAATTGTCAGGCAAACCTTGCAACAAAACCCTTTTACCGATATTTGCTTTGTCTATACCATCAAAGGGGATTATCTGGAAACTGAGCAGAAAGGAATTCTGCCGAATTCGGCTGAAAACATGGAAAAGGTGGCCGAACATTATGGCATACCCTCCATCAACTTTGGTTTTGAAGTAGCAAGAATGGTGACCAACCATCAATTGATCCTAACGGGAAATACACTTGAAGTAAATGGGGTAAAAGTATTTAGCCGCGATGGGGTGCACCCCTATCCCGAAACGGGACACGTTATTTACCAGGACATTCTGAAACGATCATTCGAATCAATGATCCCAAATGCTTCAGTGAAGAGTTCAAAACACAAACTTCCAAGGCCACTTGTCCCAGAATATTTTGCCAGGACACAAATGGTTGATTTGAAAGAGGTGAAATTGAGCAAAAATTGGAAAGTATTGAACATCAATGAATCACCATCACTATCTGGTTTTGGCAGGTATCTCAAATTTATCGGAAAGGCAAGTCAGACTGGTGAAACATTATCGCTTCGGTTTAAGGGCAGAGCAATTGGCGCGTACGATGTCATGGGCCCGGATGCCGGACGGATTGTTGTTGAGATTGACGGCGCGGTAAAAGACACAATCTACCGGTTCGATGCCTACTGCACATATAAAAGGATGAATTACTTCCTGATTGACGATTTAAAGAATAAAAGGCACAAGATCGTATTCAAAACATTATGCGAACCCTTCGACAAAGCGCTGATCCTCAAAAAAAGGAATGAGGTAATTAAAAATGCGGATGACTACAAAGAATACAATTGGTATGTAGGCAAAATACTGGTTGACGGCACTTTACTAAAATAATCCTTTAACAATTTACAATACCAAAATGGCCAAAATTTTTGTTTCACTTCTCTGCTTTTTCGTTTCTGCGTATGCTGTTTCGGCCCAGGAATCGAAAACATTGACCTCCCCGGATGGGAAACTGAACTTCAGTTTTACGCTTTCATCTAAAGGTATTCCCGGCTATTCCGTTGACTTTCTCGGAAAACCGGTCATATTTCAGTCAACAATGGGGGTGGAAGGCTGGGAAAAAGGATTTGCATTGACAGGCATAACCGAATCGAAGCAAGATACGGTTTGGAAGCCTGTTTATGGTGAGCGAAGCCAAATTCGCGATCACTACCAGGGAATGAACATCAATTTACTGAAAGGGAATAATCCGAGGCTCAAAATGCAGGTTCAGGTGAGGGCTTACAACGAAGGCATCGCGTTTCGCTATTTTTTCCCGGAGTTTCCTGAGGGCGGAATGGATTTAAGCATCGGTAAAGAGCTGACCGATTTCACGGTACCAGAGGGCACCATGGCCTGGTTTACGGGCAGGGCGCAGGGAAAATATAGCCTGTTGCCACTAAACAATTGGCCGGATGAATGTGAAAGGCCACTCGTTTTAAAGCTACCCGACGGCAGGTTCGCCTGTCTTGCTGAGGCAGAAATGGTCAATTACGCACGGACCAAGTTTATTTTGGATCCCCAAAAACCGAATACCATTGCTTGTTCAATGTACGACAAAGTCGACCTTACCACCCCCTTTGCAACACCCTGGCGCGTAGTGATGGTTGCCGAGAAACCCGGACAACTGTTAGAAAATAATGATATTCTCCTGAACCTAAACCCGCCCTGTGAAATCGCAAATACCGACTGGATCAAACCGGGAAAAGTGATCAGGGAAATATCGCTATCAACGAAGGGGGCAAAAGAGTTGGTCGATTTTGCAGTGAAGCGCCACCTGCAATACATTCATTTCGATGCCGGTTGGTACGGCTTTGAATACGTGGTTGGTTCAGATGCCACCAAAGTAAATGTCGATCCAAGACGCAATCCGAAAAACGACCTGGATTTGAAGGAGGTTATTCGTTATGCCAACGAAAAAGGAGTGGGCGTATTTCTGTATGTCAACCAACGCGCCCTTTACAAACAATTGGATGAAATATTGCCGTTGTTCAAAGAGTGGGGGGTAAAGGGCATTAAATTTGGGTTTGTACATGTAGGATCCCAGTTTTGGACTACCTGGATGCACGAAGCCGTGAAAAAATGTGCAAAATATAACTTGTTGGTAGATATTCACGACGAATACCGTCCAACCGGATTTAGCCGTACTTACCCTAACCTGCTCACTCAGGAAGGGGTACGTGGAAATGAGGAGATGCCTGAAGCGACCAATAGCACCATTCTCCCCTTTACCCGATATGTTGCCGGGGCCGCTGATCATACCATCTGTTATTATTACCAACAAGGCATAAATCCCAAACTAACCCGGTATATCAAAACTACTTCCGGCCACCAGCTGGCACTGTCAGTTATTTTTTACAGTCCGCTGCAGTTTCTTTACTGGTACGATAAGCCCTCCGATTCTCAGGATGAGCCTGAGCTGGCCTTCTTCGATCATGTTCCCGTTGTATGGGACGATACCAAAGTGGTTCAGGGAGAAATCGGAGAATATATTTCCATGGCCCGAAGGAGCGGTAACGAATGGTTTGTCGGTTCGGTCACAAACACGGAAGCCCGTAAACTGAAGCTACCGCTTGATTTCCTTGACAAGGGTAAAAATTATGAAGCCACCGTTTATTCTGATGATCCGGATATCCAGACCCGAACACATGTCCGTATCCGTAAAATTATGGTAAATTCCCTGACAGTTTTGGACTTAAACTTGAATCCTTCGGGAGGAGAGGCAGTTCATATTGTTCCAAAACAGTGATATTTGTAAGATTTTAGCAACAACGCTTCAGATATAACCAATGTCGCAGAAATAAATTTGACTATTTTATATAACCTCTGTAATAATGAAGAAAATTCGCTTGGCATACCTTTCCCTCTCTCTTTTACTCTCTTTCCATTGCCTGAATGCCCAGGAAATCAAGACGCTCAAGTCACCTGACGGGAAGCTTCAAATCAAAATACAATTGACAAAGGAGGGCAATCTAAGCTATCAGTTGATTGCAGAAGAAAGGTCATTGATCAATTCTTCGCCTTTGGGATATGTGGTTGAGGCAAACAATACCATTCCTTCAGTGGGATGGGCAATCGAAAAGATTTCGCAACATTCTGTTCATACTGTCTGGAAACCTGTATGGGGCAAACGCGCTGTCGTTCCTGATCATTACAATGAATTGATCCTCGATTTGAAAGGTCCCGATCCATCCAAACTTCATTCTTTGCGGTTTGAAGCGCGTGCATACAATGACGGGGTGGCATTTCGTTACTCGGTACCTGCTGCCGAAAACAGGATGGCAAACGCTTCTGCCGAATTGACAAAATACAATTTTGCAGGCGACTATACGGCCTGGTTTTACAATGGGGAGCACGAAAACCTTGGTCCTGAAAAACTATCTGAATCCGATGGCAAAAGGATGCCCGTGATGACCATCAAGGCAGGGAATGAGCAATATCTTGCCATTCACGAGGCTGATCTTTCCAGCGGTGATCCCCTGCTGCTCACGTCGAAAAAAAATGATACCTCCTTTTCTGTGGTCTCCGTACCTGGAAAGCTCGAGGCTGGATTTCATTCGGCCTGGAGGGTAATTCTTTGTGGGGAAACGCCGGGTTCGCTGGTTGATTCACATTTAATCGAACTGCTAAATCCTCCGGCCAAAGGGGATTTCTCCTGGGTAAAACCCGGAGTTGCCGTTTGGGACTGGCGCATTAACGGGGCAGTTGTTGATGGCTTTGAATACAAAATGTCTTTGCCTTCCTGGAAACGAATGGTTGATTTTGCCAGCGAGAACAACATCCGCTATCTGGTCCTTGACGCTGATTGGTATGGTCCGGAGTTTGGCAAAGATTCCGATCCCGTCAAAGGGGGAAAAGTAGAACAAGTTCATGAAATTATTCAATATGGAAAAGCAAAATCAGTTGGCGTTTGGTTGTACCTTAACGATGTGGGCGGACGGCATTATCCTCTTGAACAAACGCTTAAACAATATGGCGATTGGGGTGCGGCCGGGATTAAGTATGGCTTCATGAGTGGAACACCATCCGAAAAAAATGAGCGGACCCGCAAAATAACTGAACTCTGTGCCCAAAATCATCTGCTTTGCGATTTCCACGATGGACCGGTGCATCCGTATGGGCAGATGCGCACCTTTCCCAATGCGGTGACCCGGGAATATTGCCATTCCCAGCTCGATGCGCACCGGGTGTTCGTCCCCTCAACTTTTGTTACCACCGTATTTGTCAATATGCTATCCGGTCCGATCGACATGTGCAATGGAATGTTCGATCTTCGGCAGGGGAAAACTACCCGTGTGGACGAAAATCAGCCGGTACCATCCACATTGGTTTCAGAGGCTGCCCGGACCTTGATTGTCTTTTCGGGCGCTACCATTATCCCGGATATTCCTGAATATTACAGAAAATATCCACCATTGCTCCGTTTCATTTCAGCCCAGAAAATGCCCTGGCAGGAGAGCAAAACACTTGCAGGTGAAATTGGACAATTCATTGTCATGGACCGTCAGGCAGCCGATGGTGTTTGGCTCGTGGGTGCAGCGACCAACGAATCTCCCCGCGAACTGGATATTCCACTCACTTTCTTGAAACCGGGGAAATATGAAGTTACCATCATTCAGGATGGCGACGATGCCCATTACCTTACGAATCGGGAGACGATGAAATCTGAGACAAAAACCATCCAACCGAAAGGGAAAGTACATGTAAAACTTGCTGCTGGCGGGGGCGCCTGTTTGATAATCAAATCAATAAATAAGAAGATCCAATGAGAAGATTCCTCCTTATAGCGCTGGTTCTGTACTTGAATTTATTGACCGCACACGCACAATTTAACCTACGTACCGGCGACTTTGCGCTTACCCTATCCCCAACCGGTCAACTTTCCGGAATGACTGATCCTTCATCAGGGAAAAATTATCTGGCAGTTGGGGAAAAAGCCCCTTTGCTCAAAATTCGGGTGGCCAATGCCTGGGAAGAGCCAACAAAGGTTTTGTTCAATCCCAATTCAGGCATACTCAAACTGACATTCCCCATATCAAAAGTTATTGCCGATGTAAAAATCACTTCGGATAAAACTCATTTGTCCTTTCGACTGATCAAACTCAATGATAAAGAGAAAGTAAGCGCCGTCATTTGGGGGCCCTACCCCATAACGATCGGGCAAACCATTGGCGAGGTGATTGGAGTGGTGCGTGACGGTCAGTATGCGATCGGGTTGCAGGCATTGAATCCAAAGACTTTGGGAGGTGTGCTGAAACAAGAGGGCGGATCAGACGGTTCGCGCGGAAATACCGCCATTGTCCAACCTTATGGAAGCAGTCTTCAGGCATTCAGTCTCGATCGCTCGAAACAGCGTCACCTCCCGGTTTGGAACGATCAGTACCCCGATATGCCGGTTGCCGCTATTCCTGAAGAGACGGTGATAGGATCGGCCATAGCGCTTTTTGGTTGCCCCGAAAATAAGGTGCTGGACCATATAGGTGCGATCGAGCTTGTTGAAGGATTACCGCATCCAATGATCAACGGCGTTTGGCACAAACAATCGCCGGAGACCGGAAGGGCCTACCTCATATCCGATTTCGACGAAAGCAATGTCGATGAAATGCTCGACTATACCCAACAGGCGGGACTCATGTCGCTCTATCACGAAGGTCCGTTCCAGTCGTGGGGTCACTTTATCCTTAACCCGAAAAGCTTTCCAAGCGGAATAGCCGGCATGAAAAGCTGCGTGGCAAAAGCTAAAAAAATGGGCCTCCGTATCGGCGTCCACACTTTAAGTACTTTTATCAATACCAACGATCCCTATGTTTCGCCTATTCCTGACAGGCGATTGGCTGAAACGGGCGCAACAGCGCTTTCCGAAAACATCGCGGCAGCAGTTACCGAAATACCGGTGGAATCGAACCAGTATTTCAAAAACCTAAAACCCAGCACGCTGCATGCGGTTAGAATTGGCGATGAAATTATCCGTTTTCGTGATGTCTCTGCCGGACCTATCTATAAATTGCTGGACTGTCAGCGTGGCGCTTTTGGCACAAAGGGCTCTGCCCATGCAAAAGGGGAACATGCCGGTATGCTGCTCGATTATCCGTACAACACGCTGTTTCCGAATTTTGAACTTCAGCAGGAAATTGCCGGTAACCTGGCCCGATTTTTTAACGAAACCGGGGTATCCCAAATGGATTTCGATGGTCACGAGGGGTGCATGGCATCGGGTGAAGGCGACTACGCCATACAGGCATTTGCAGAAAAAGTTTTCCGCGAAACCAACCATACGCTGGTAAACGGGACCAGTCGATCAAGCCATTACTACTGGCACATTTGCCATTACTGGAACTGGGGCGAGCCGTGGTATGGGGGGTTCCGGGAATCGCAGGGAGACTACCGGCTCGAAAACCAACCTCTTCTCGAACGAAATTATATGCCCAATATGCTGGGCTGGTTTTTACTTTCGGCAACGACCGGAACCGAAGATATCGAATGGATGATGGCCCGGGCAGCGGGTTACCGCGCCGGTTTTGCACTAGTGGCGAGATACAATAGCCTCAAGAAAAATCCAAATACCGCTCAGTTACTCGCGCTGATCAAATTGTGGCAGGATGCATCACGGCAGAAAATTTTCACGCCCGATCAACTGGCCCGGTTGAAAAATCCTGCGAACGATTTTCACCTGGAAAAGGAAGGAGATAACTGGAAACTTTATCCATTTAAAAAATACAGGTTCGAACATACGAAACAGTTGCTCCAACCTGGTCAGCCAACATTTTCGGAATGGGCATTCGAAAATACGGATGCAGAACAACCGCTCTGTTTTACACTGACTATGATGGGCAAAGAGGGCACAATCAGCAATCCCTGGATCGAACTCGATGGTTATTTCAAGATGGAATTACCTGGATCTTTCGAAGCAGGAAACTCGATTGTTTGTGACGGCAAAAACATCAAAATATACAACAGCAAAGGAAGTTACAAAAATGAGATCCCATTAAGCAAGACCATTCCCATGTTGAAAACGGGCAAACACATCGTTAAATTCGATTGTGGGTTCCCCGGAGAAAGCGAACTGGTCAACCGCTTTATCATCAAAACCATCAGCCATCCGGAAATTATTCAGAAATAAAACAAAGGCCTCGTAAACGAAAAGTGTACGAGGCCTCTTCGTAGAGGGGAACCTTGAAATATAGAACCTGCTTGAAGATTTTTACAAGGTAGTTGAAGAGTATGATTATTTAGAGGTCGGCTCGCAGAATTGATACACTTGACTTTTATTCAGTGATCTCAGAATCATCGCATTCCAACACACTCTCAAAATAAAATACTTAAATTATAAAAATGTAACTATTTATTCTTTTAGGGAAGTTGACTGTGTCGAAACTCAACCTGTATTTATATCCAATTAAGAAATTTTTGAAATTAAATCCTTCTGGTATTTCCCAATTTATTAATAATTAGGAAATACTGGGATACTTCATTAATATTGCAATATTTCCTAATTTATCTAAATTTAGGAAATATTGGGAAATAGTTTTATATTTGTATGATTTCACAATTTATCTAAAATTAGGAGATTTTAGGAATGAAGCAAATAGAACACGCCCCACAATGGGCTAATGAAGAGATACATAATGAAGTTTATAAACTAATTCATAATGAAGAGTTTCAACAATTATTAAATGAAATTAATGAGAGATATTTATATTGGGATAAAGTAAAGTATCAAAAATCTGATTTAGTTTCAAATCCCCGTGTATTATGGATCGCTTTAAAATTAAGCAGAGGTTTAAATGCTAAGAATATTCAATTCGGAGACTATAAGTTTACCTACAACCTCACGGATTTTATACAAAAAGGACTTCATGAATTTGACTTAAATATAGGGGGGCATTTGGGGACTAAAAATCTTATCCCCGAAGAGGACAAAAAGAGATATCTGGTTAGTTCCATCATGGAGGAGGCTATTGCTTCAAGTCAAATAGAAGGTGCTGTTACCACAAGAAAACAAGCCAAAGAAATGCTCAGAAAGAATATTCGTCCAAAAAACAAATCTGAGCAAATGATACTAAATAACTACATTACAATCAAGCATATTGTTGAAATCAAAGATGAATTACTGAACACTGAAAGATTTCTTGAAATCCATCGACTAATTTCCCATCAAACACTGGCCGACAGCGAAGATGAAGGGAGTTACAGGAAAGATAACGAAGTAAAAGTGGTAGATACGGTAAACGGGCAGATTGTTCACTCACCACCGGATTTTCAAGATATCTCCAAGTTTATGAATGATATTTTTGCCTTTTTTAATAACGAGAAGGATGAAAAGTTCATTCATCCAATCGTCAAAGGCTGTATTATTCATTTTATGATTGGATTCATCCACCCTTTCGTCGACGGTAATGGTAGAACCGCAAGGGCCCTATTTTATTGGTATCTACTTAAAAATGGGTATTGGCTGACAGAGTACCTGTCAATATCAAGATTAATTGTAAAAAGCAAAACACAATATGCCAGGGCATTTCAATATACAGAAATTGATGAAAAGGATTTGACGTACTTTATCTATTACAAGGTAAAAACGATGCAATTGGCATTTGATAGTTTAAGAGAATATATACAGCAGAAAATTAATGAAAAAAGGAAAATAATTAATTTTCAGAGAATTAGAGGTGTAAATTCTCGTCAGGCAATAATCCTTCAGTGGTTGTTTAAAGAACCTGATCTAATGTTTAGTGTCAAAGAGATTGAGACCAGATTAACTATTGCGAACCAAACAGCAAGAACCGATTTAATGGTATTGGTAAATCGTGGATACCTTGAAATAGTTGATGTAAATAATAAAACCAAAGGATTCTGTCGTGCTGCTGAATTTGAAAATCTCTTAAAAAAGGAACTTCCAAGGATATAGCAAATGGGAAAATTTCGAGAGAGTAATTTAAAAGGCGAAAGCAGCATGCGCAAATGCAGGTGAAGTGGAATCCTAAGCGATGCAATGGCGTGGGAGTGTGGAACCAATCGTCAGAAAATGGTAACTGGCAAACAACAACTTAAGTCATGACATTAATAAGTTAATCCCAATATTTGATCTCAATGAAACTAATACAAACAGTATTACTTGTATTTTTTAACATTGCATGCTTGGGACAAGCATCTGATACTGACTATACACTATCACTCGATTTTGAACCCTCATTTATTTCACCAAGCAAGGTAACACTTTGTACTAAAAAGGATACAAGCATTATTGAGTTCACAATATACAAAGACCTAACCAAAAGGGATTTGGGTTTAAAGTCTCAAGCTACAATTGCAAAAAATGATATCACTACGCTTTCTATATTCTTAAGAGACTATAAATTTTCGATGAATAAAAGTAGGGATTTATTTAGAACAGACACAGTATTAATTGATGGCAAGACTAATATAATTAATACAGTGGGGACTGACGGGATTTCAGTTAACGGTACTTATACACAAAATAATATTGCAAAAGAATTTTCTTTCTGGTCACCCAGGAAAGGAAGTGAAAATAACAAACTGGTAAAACAAATTTTCACATTGCTCAGCAAATCATTCCCGGAAGAAAAGAGCATCAACTATATCGAACAACTTGAAGGATATTTTCATTTTGGATTGGGCATAAAGAAAATTTCAGACGATCCGTTGAAGTACAAGTTATACGGTGCCATTACATCTAGTGAAGAAAAAGAAATTACCAATTTCATGAATAACCTTCCGTTCGATAAAGACGTTTTCATTGACCTTTCTAATTTCAACGGAATGGGTAGTATGTTTTATCCTCTTTTCAAATCACTTACGGATAAAAACAAAAGGGTATATTGGGTGAAACCATCACCAAAAGGGCTACAACATCTTTGTGAAATTGGAGTACCAATGGAAAATATTTTACACTAAATCTGAAGTATCATTTGATCCCTTCCTACTTCAAATCTCACTAAAAAGCATAAGGCCTCGTAAACTTTTCGTTTACGAGGCCTCTTCGTAGCGGGGGTAGGACTCGAACCCACGACCTCCGGGTTATGAGCCCGACGAGCTACCAACTGCTCTACCCCACAGTATATTTTTTAAAACCGGCTGTGTCGGTTTTGTGGGTACAAAGATAGTCATTTTTTCCGATTCCGCAATTTTAATGCAAGATTTTTGCGTATGTTTGGATTCTCAAGAAAACGCGACAGATGGCGGCAGAAAGAAAAAGAGACAAACTGAAGAAACTGTTTCAGAACCCTTATCGAATCGTAATCTTCAACGATCTCAACCTGCATATCATCAGACAGATCAGGTTCAATGCCCGTACCTTGGTGCTCGGACTGGTCGGCGCCGTTGTGGCCATTATCATTGGGGTTACCATCCTCATCGCTTTTACCCCCTTGCGCGAATACATTCCGGGGTACCCTTCCGGGAAGTTGCGCCAGAGACTGATCAACAATGCCCTGGTAACCGATTCCCTGGAACAAAAAATCAATCTCTACGACCGCTACTTTCACGACATGCGCGCCATGCTGAGCGGCGAAAACTCTCTGGACACCGTTACCCGAAGAGACTCGATCGTAAGGCCAAACCTCAACGATCTGAAGCGATTGAACCAGGACAGCCTTTTCAAGGATGAACTGGACCAGGAGCAATTCGACCTGCACCTAGGTCCTGGCAGTATAAGAAAAAGCGGACTCGCGAGTCTGCTCTTTTTCCCACCGCTCAAAGGAATGGTAACCGGCAAACAGGATATTTCCGCCGGGCATTATGGAGTAGATATCGTTGCCAAGCAAAATTCAAGGGTCTCCTCAGCGCTGGATGGGACAGTGATCTTTTCAGAATGGACCATGGAAACTGGCTATGTCATTATCATTCAACATGATCAAAATATCGTAACCAGTTACAAACACAATTCTGAACTGCTCAAAAAACAGGGAGATAAAGTGAAAGCAGGCGAAGTGATCGCCATCATGGGAAATACCGGAAGGAAGACTACCGGTCCCCACCTCCATTTCGAACTCTGGGTCAATGGCAATCCGATCAACCCCGAAGACTACATCAGCTTTTAACCATACCTTATCATGAAGAAAATCGCCCTGCTAGGCTCTACCGGATCAATCGGACAGCAGACCCTTGATATCATTGCGAGCAATCCCGACCTCTTCTCTGTCGAAGTGTTGACGGCCAATAATAACGCTAATTTGTTGATTGACCAGGCCATAAAATTCATGCCCAATGTGGTCATTATCGGAAATGAAGCAAAATATCCTGAGATCAAAGAGGCCTTGTCAGAACTTCCCATAAAGGTCTATGCCGGTTGCGATGCGATCGCGCAGGTGGTAGAGATGGGCTCCATTGATACTGTGGTGACAGCTATGGTGGGCTTTTCAGGGTTGTTGCCAACGATAAGGGCAGTAAAGTCTGGAAAACAGATCGCCCTTGCCAACAAGGAGACGCTGGTCGTTGCCGGAGACCTGGTCACCAGGCTGGCGATGGAATATCGTTCCGAAATTCTTCCGATCGACTCGGAACACTCGGCCATTTTCCAATGCCTGGTTGGTGAAGCGGATGAATCCGTGGAAAAGATCATTCTTACATGTTCAGGCGGTCCCTTTCATGGGAAATCGGCCGAACAGCTCTCGAAAGTGACCGTCAAAGAGGCTTTGAAACACCCAAATTGGGATATGGGTGCGAAGATCACCATCGATTCGGCCACCCTCATGAACAAGGGGTTCGAAGTAATAGAGGCAAAATGGCTTTTCGGGTTGAAACCGGAGCAAATCGATGTAGTGGTCCATCCTCAAAGCATCATTCACTCCATGGTTCAGTTTTGCGATGGTTCCATTAAAGCCCAGTTAGGGCTTCCGGATATGCGAATACCCATACAATTTGCATTGGGATACCCCATTCGCATCAAGAATTCACTTACTCGGTTCAACTTCGCGGATTACGCAACATTCACTTTTACAACGCCCGATACAAAAAATTTTCGTAACCTTGCACTTTCTTACGAAGCGCTTAACAAAGGCGGCAACCTTGCCTGCGTGTTGAATGCCTCGAACGAAATAACAGTTAAAGCATTTTTAAACGAAAAAATATCCTTTCCGGAGATCGCGCAAATCAACGAGCTAGTAATGGAAAAAATTCCGTTTGTTGGTCATCCTGAATTGAATGACTACATGGAATCTGACAAAACAGCCCGTATTTATGCGGAAGAGATCATCCTGAAAAGATAAGAACAAACATTTGATAGAAACAAGATGGTTATACTGATCAAAGCTGCCCAGCTCCTGCTGAGCCTCTCCATACTGGTTATCCTGCACGAATTTGGGCACTTTTTGTTTGCCAAACTTTTCCGTTGCAGGGTAGAAAAATTTTACCTCTTTTTTGATCCCTGGTTTTCCCTTTTTAAAACGCAAAAGGGTGAAACAGAGTATGGTGTTGGATGGCTCCCCTTGGGTGGTTATGTCAAAATTTCAGGCATGATCGACGAATCGATGGACAAGGAGCAGATGAAACTGCCTCCACAGCCATGGGAATTCAGATCTAAACCCACCTGGCAGCGCTTGCTGATCATGATTGGTGGGGTGCTGTTCAATCTTATTCTTGCTCTGGCGCTCTATGCCATGATCCTGTTTGTTTGGGGTGAAGAGTATCTTCCTACTCAGAATGCCAAATATGGAATCGTTGTCTCGGATACGGGTCGTGAAATCGGGCTTCAGAATGGCGACAAGATACTCTCTGTAGATGGGAAAATGGTTGAAAGTTTTACAAAAATTGTGCCTACCATCGTACTGGATGGCGCCCAAACCATTGAAGTACAAAGAGATTCGCAAAAATTAACGCTTCAGGTTAAAAAGGAGATTATCTCCAAATTACTGACCGACAAAAATATCCTCTCGCTTCGTGTGCCATTTTCATGCAAAATCGCCGCTTTCGCCAAACAATCTCCGGCAAGGGATGCAGGAATGGAACTTGGCGACGAAATTATTTCTGTCGACAGCACCAAATTTAAGTTCTATGATCAGTTTGTTGACAGACTGGCGCTTTCGAAAGATTCAGAAGTTACTGTTCAATTCATCCGCAAAGGGGTCAACCTGAATAAAAAAATCAGAATTGGTTCTGCTGGATTAATAGGCATTCAAAGGGCCTATGACCTGGAGGGCGTTTTCGAATACAAAACCATCAAATACAGCCTCCTCGAATCTATTCCTGCCGGGATATCCAAAGGCTACAGGGCGGTTGGGGATTACCTCAAACAGTTTAAACTACTCTTCTCTCCAAAAACGAAAGCATACGAATCACTTGGCGGTTTTATCGCCATCGGAAATATCTTCCCGGGGGCTTGGGACTGGGAGTCCTTCTGGAACCTTACCGCTTTTCTCTCTATCATCTTAGCCGTTATGAATATCCTGCCCATCCCCGCATTGGATGGAGGTCATGTTTTATTTTTACTCTACGAAATCGTTACACGAAGAAAACCGAGCGACAAATTTTTGGAATATGCGCAGATTGCCGGGATGGTCCTGCTCTTCTCATTATTGATTTATGCAAATGGTAACGATATCTTAAAATTATTTAGGTAAAGTGGGAATATTGGATTAAAACAATTGCTATATTTGCCGCGAACGCAAAAAAGGGAAGCTATGAACTTTTTATTTATATTAGGAGTACTCAGCGGAGTGCATGTAGTTATTGTTTTGGGATTAGCACTACTTCTTTTTGGAGGTAAAAAAATTCCTGAGTTGATGGGGGGTCTCGGTAAAGGTATGAAAGAGTTCAAAAAAGCAATGAAGGACGACGATGAACCTGTAACTCCCACACCAACAGATGAGAAGAAAAAAGAACCTTTAAAAGAATAGTTATTTAATCTAATCCACTTTGAATTAAAATTAATGTTTTAGGCCATCAAAATTCCTTCAAGAGAATTAAGCGCGCTGAACAATTAATTTTAATTCTGAATATTCCATCACTTTTGTCGCAAAATGAATTTCGACTCTTCTTTCTCTTTCCCAAACATCATATAATCTAATTCTTTATATTGCTGTTACTGTATTTATTATTGGAATAATTAATTCGTCGATTAATTTACTATTTCAAAGTTATCTCAACTATTAAATACGTAGTTCAAATTAGTTTTTTTACTGTGATTCCGGCGACTGGTAAATATTGATGTTATTTCACATTAAATATAGACCTTCTTATCTTCAAAAATGAGGTCATTTATGAAGATTCCCTAATCAAAACTACCCAGAAAATATCGGCCAAAAATTTGCCCCGACTCAAAACATTTCAAAATCACAAGATAATATATCGTGGAAACCTCATTCTACGTATTCATGGTTTGGAAATAATTCAATGTGAAAAAAGATTTCAAAAGAGGGTAACCTTTTTGCTTTTTTTCGTATTAATACATAATGATTTTATGTACCTGTAACCTAAACCTGACAAACTAGAATACCTAAATCCATAAATACTTCTATTTCAGCAATCTGATATTTGACTCCTTTAGATTTAAATGAAATTTTTAAAAAAAATAACCATAATATTATCTCATCGGAATTTTTTATTTAACAATAAATATCTTATCGGAATTAAAACTAAATCATAAAAATATCATTAATCAAATTAACAAAAAACATTAGGAAAAAGAGAGCAATCCTAACGCTCCATTATTTAACAGTTCCTAACTGTTACAAATACTTAAACGGAAAGCGAGGTGATAAACTAATGATAAAAAAATAGGAAATTTAAAGCAGGTAATTTAGGTTCCATGAAATTGTAACCTCAATTTATTTCAATACACAAAGTGAAAAGAAAGATAAATTCCTTTACAAAAAAAGTATTTGGTTTGTCAATCCATAAATTTTGTATTACATAAATTAAAAAAAATATTAAACAATAAAAAAGACCAAAATGAATAAAATAAAATTATGCTCAATTGGGTTAACTACTATTATTGTGTTATCCATATTTTTTTACGCTTGCAAAAATGAAAGTGATTTATACCCAATCCCGAAGAACCAACCTCTAATTCTAAACAGTTCTAAAAACGTCGATATCCGAGCATCCGACGTTTCTTCATCTCTTAATTCAATAATAAGAAAAATTGAAATCATTGATAAGAGAAATAATAGTGTTTTTGATACTTTCATTATATCATTAAGTTGTGATGATCCTAAAGATAATATATATGAAAAGTTAAAATTGAGGACACTCTCAGGTACATTAAAAATCGAAAATAATAATATTATTCTTGGCAAAAGTCATGCAATTAATGGGTTAGTAAGTGAGGATCAGAAATTATCTAACTATTTTTATTCTTCAGAAAATGGAAACCCAATGTATAAGATTGCACAACTTTCATGCACCGCAAGTAATGTATTGAATTGCGTTGAAAACAGAATTAACTCAATGAATTTGATGGATTATGGCATTTGTCTGGCAACGGCTCCTGCTTGCTATGCGGCTTTGTGGGCTGGTTGCACCTATGAAATCTGTATTGGGAAAAATTAACTCTAGCTAATGATCAAAAATAACGATAAAGGGGCAGCTGGCTTTAGTTGCTTCTTTGTCGTTATTTTAGAGCAATTTTCCAGAGTTTCATTTCCAAATATAGAGTCGTCAAAATAGTTGATTATTCCTCATTAAGTATTGGACATAAAAGATATTGTTCTCTATGTTTATTTACACATTTCACACATTATTCTTGTAACGAATTCAAATTATATGCGTCTTATTGGAAGATAACATAATTGTAGTACCTAAAATTCCCATTATGAACAAAAATTGGAACAAAATTTTAGCTATGTTGCTACTGATTTTCTCATTAACAGCCGTTTCCTGCATTGCCCATATCCATGGTAATGGAAATGTTGTGAAGCAAGAGCGGGCGGTTTCTGATTTTGAAGAAATATCTGTAAGCACAGGAATTGAAGTGGTTCTCAACCAGGACAGTTTTGAAAAAGTGGTAGTAGAGGCAGATGAAAATATCCAGAAGATTCTCAAAACTGAGGTAACTGGAGGCAAATTGAAAATATACCTCGAAGAGGGTGTCAATTATGCCAAGAAGATGAAAGTGTACGTTACCCTGAAACAGTTGAGAGCGCTAAGTGCAAGTGCAGGTTCTGAAGTTAAGACTGCCAGTAAAATAAATTCGGAAAATTTAAGAATAGATTCTTCCAGTGGATCAGAGATTACAATGGAGGTCGGCTGCACGATGGTATCAATGGATACAAGTAGCGGTAGCGAAATGCACGTTTCAGGAACAACCATTTCCCTTAAAGCCGAAAGCTCAAGTGGATCAAATCTTCATGCCTCCAAATTGGTAGCCGAAAAAGGTGAAGCGTCTGCATCAAGCGGTTCAGAGATAGATATTCATGTAACAAAAGATCTCAAAGCCCACGCTAGCAGTGGCGCCAATATCTCAGTATATGGCAATCCGGCAATCCGGGATACCAACAGTTCAAGCGGCGGAGATGTCGATTACAAATAAAGAAAAATGCCCCGAAGGTTTCTCCGGGGCATTTTTTATTTGCTCTCAATATTTAGTCTCTTCTCATGATACCATAACAGATAATTTTAACGATGGCATCCACACTCTTGCCCAAATCATTCGATCTGTATGGCCCTGCTGAGAGTGGCATCTCCAGTCCCCGGATGGCAGTCGTAATCCCAATGGCAACCAAAGTAAAATCTTTTATGACGAACTTGTGCTGCCTGGCGCCGTCCAACAAAATCCGTTTCATCATTCTGATCTCCTCCTGATCGTACTGGGATTTGATCTTGTCTATGAATTCTACAGCGGCCGTATCGTTCTCGATGGCATTGTAAAAATTTGCCAGCTGCCTGTAGGTAGTGATTTTTGTCATAACATAGTCACGTAACTTATCTGCAGGATCCATGTCCTTCTGAAGTACTTTTGCCAACTCTACCCTCAGAATATCGGCCTCTTTTTGAATTACCTCCTGAAAGAGATCCTCCTTACTGCTAAAGTAGTAGTAAAGAGAACTTTTACCTTTTCTAACAGCATTGGCAATGTCGTCCAAAGTGGTCTTTTTGTAACCAAATTTGCTGAAAATCTCTTGCGCAATAGTTAAAATGTTCTCTCGAACAGCATCCTTTTTTGTTCCTAAGTTTTCGTTGCTCATCGTTTGGAATTCATCGTTTATTGACCAAATATAATTATTTTGTTGAAGAAACAACAATTTTGAAGTCAAGCTGCTTTTTTTCCAGATTGGCCCTTAGTATCTCAATTTCCACCTCATCGCCCAGTTGATACCTCCTTCTTGACCGTCTTCCGGTGATGCAATAATTCTTTTCATCGAACTGGTAATAGTCGTCAGTTAGCTCGTGCAAAGGTACCATGCCTTCACATTTGTTCTCTTCCAGTTCGACATAAATACCCCACTCCGTTACACCGGAAATGACTCCTTTGTACTGTTGTCCAATTTTATCAGACATAAATTCCACCTGTTTGTATTTGATGGATGCCCGCTCGGCATTAGCGGCACGGTTCTCCATGTCGGAGGAGTGTTTGCACATATCCTCGTATTTGTTTGCGGCCACGGAGGCGCCATCCTGCAAATAGCGGTCCAGCAACCGGTGGACCATCATATCGGGATATCTGCGGATGGGTGAAGTAAAATGGGTATAATATTCGAAGCCTAGTCCATAATGACCGATATTCCTGGTCGAGTACTCCGCTTTTGCCATGGTACGGATGGCCAGGGTTTCGATCACATTCTGCTCCTTCTTTCCGGTTACATTGGTAATCAATTGATTCATGGATGAGGATACCGCAGCAGGGGAATTGGTCATGATGCCATAACCGAACCTTTTGATGAAATGGTTGAACTTCTCCAGCTTTTCAGGATCAGGCTTGTCGTGAATCCGGTAAACAAAGGTTTTCTCTTTCTTTCTGGCTCCCGGTTTGCCAATCAGCTCTGCCACCTGCTTGTTGGCCAATAACATAAACTCCTCTATCAACTTATTCGAATCTTTTGACTCTTTGAAAAAGACACTGACAGGCTTTCCTGCATCATCGACAATAATTTTTACCTCTACCCGGTCAAAATCGATCGATCCACCCTCGAAACGTTTGCTCCTCAATTTTTTGGCCAACATATCCAGTGTGAGTATCTCTTCTTTCATATCACCCTCGCCGGTTTCAATGACAGTCTGGGCCTCTTCATAACTGAATCTCCGGTCGGAATAGATAACGGTTCTGCCAAACCACTCCTTATGAACCCTGGCATTTTCATCCAGTTGAAAAACTGCAGAATAGCAAAGTTTCTCCTCATTTGGGCGCAAGGAGCATACCCCATTCGACAACCGTTCTGGCAACATCGGAACTACACGGTCGACCAGGTAAACTGAGGTAGCCCTGTTGAAGGCCTCCTCCTCAATGATCGAGTTCATGTGTACATAGTGCGTTACATCGGCAATATGCACACCCACTTCCCAGTAACCGTTTTCAAGTTTCTGAATCGAAAGAGCATCGTCGAAATCCTTGGCATCAGCCGGATCTATGGTGAAAGTGGGAACCTTCCTAAAGTCACTCCGTTTGGCTATCTCTTCTGCTGAAATCTCCATCGGAATCCTGTTGGCAGCCTCATCAACCTTTTCAGGATATTTGTACGGTAATCCAAACTCAGCCAAAATGGCATGCATCTCCGTGTTGTTTGAACCGGCATCTCCCAATATATCAATAATCTCTGCAACCGGATTACGAGCATTCTCAGGCCAGTCAACAATTTTTGCTATCGCCTTTTGCCCGTGTTTAGCTCCTTTCAGATTCTCTTTGGGAATAAAAAGATCAAAAGGCATTCGTTTGCTTGGAACCAGGAAGGCCGAAAACTTAGAAATCTCAACTGTCCCAACCACTGTTTTTTGCGCACGTTCCACTACCTCAACTACCTCACCTTCAACATCACTCTTCTTCCTTCTGGCAAATAACCTGATTTTCACCTTGTCACCATCAAGGGCGTGGTTCATGTTGGGTGCCTGGATCAGGGCAGATACATTCAGCTCTTCACAAAAAACCTGACCGGCCCCCTTGGGGGTAAGCTCCATGGTTCCAATAATTGTTCCGCCACTTTTGGGTTTCAACCTGAAGCGTCCTTTTGAAACCTCCTCCAGCGCCTCGTTGTCGCGAAGCTCCTGCAATGCAACACTGACCAGCATCTGCCCGGTCGTATTTTTCACGCCAATTTTGCGGGAGAGCTGCTTATAGTTGTAGACATAAGTGGGCTCTTCGTAAAAGAAGGCCATGATCGACGTTTTTAATCCGGCCTTGTTGAAATTGATGGCCTTTTCAAGCTTTTTGCCTTTTGACATTCGTTAGTATTTTAGATTCATTAAATATAGCAAAATTTTCGAATGTTCTCCGAATCCATTCGAGAAAGAAAAATTGTTTTAGATCGCTTCTAAACAATTATATTTGCAAAATCACCGGTTATCTCCGAAATCCATATTATGAATCATGAAAGTCATTGACCTAATTCAACCCAATAAAAAAACGATCTTCTCCTTCGAGTTGCTTCCACCGCTGAAAGGTCAGAATGCAGCCAAGCTTTACGAAACAATTGATGAACTGATTGAGTTCAATCCACGTTACATCAACCTGACCACCCACCGCGATGAAATTGAGTACCGGCAACTGGAGAATGGATTGCTTGAGAAGAAAATTGTGCGCAAACGTCCGGGTACGGTTGCCATTGCTGCATCCATTCAGCACAAATACGGGATTCCTGTTGTGCCGCATGTGGTTTGCGGAGGGTTTACCCGTGAGGAGACAGAAAATATGTTGATTGACCTTAATTTCTTGGGAATCAAAAATATCCTGGCGCTCCGTGGTGACGGATTAAAGTCTGAAAGCCAGTTCATACCTGAAAAAAACGGAAATGCCCATGCCAATGAGTTGGTAGAGCAGATAATCCAATTGCGCGAAGGCAAATATCTCGATCCCGAGCTGAAAAACAAGAGTGCCCTCGATTTTTGCATCGGTGTTGCCGGCTATCCTGAAAAACATTCTGAAGCCTCCAACCCTGAAACAGATCTCTTCTACCTGAAACAAAAGGTGGATGCAGGTGCCGAATACATTGTTACTCAAATGTTTTTCGACAACAAAAAATATTACGATTTTGTGAATCGCTGCCGGGCTGCTGGCATTACTGTTCCTATCATTCCGGGTATCAAACCTCTTGCGCTGATGAACCAGATTACCATACTGCCAAAACTCTTCAGCATCGACATTCCCGAAGAGTTTGCATCAGAAGTAAGAAAATGCAAAACCAATGAGGAAGCAAGACAAGTTGGGACAGAATGGGCTATCCTGCAAGCCAGGGACCTGATAGCCAATAAGGTACCCTGTTTGCACATTTATACCTACGGAATTACAGACAACACCAGACAGATCGCTAAACTACTAATATAATTTTCTTCATGCATCAACTTGTTTTTGCTACCAACAATGCACACAAACTGAGAGAACTTGGCGAGATTCTGAAAGGAGAATTTACCCTGCTCAGCCTTAACGACATAGGCTGTTCAGATGATATTCCCGAAACCGGTAATACCCTGGAGGCCAATGCGTCACAAAAGTCTTTTTATATCTGGGATCGTTTCATGATCGACTGCTTTTCTGATGATACTGGCCTCGAAGTGACAGCGCTCAACAACGAACCGGGGGTGCATTCGGCCAGATACGCTGGTGAAGGTCGAAACTCGGACGACAACGTTACAAAATTGCTTTCGGAACTGGAAGGAAAAACAAATCGCTCTGCGCGTTTTCGTTGTGTAATTTCCCTGATTATCAGAGGTAAAGAATTTCTTTTCGAAGGTATTGTTGAAGGAGAGATATTACCTGAGAGAAAGGGGGGGGGCGGATTCGGTTACGACCCTGTTTTTTGCCCGGAGGGCTATACCCAATCATTTGCAGAGATGGATGCAACGTTAAAAAACAGTATGAGCCACCGTGGGAGGGCTGTTCAAAAGCTGGTCAGGTTTCTGCATGAAGAGTATCCTCATCTGCCCGACAAATAATGCGAAACCTACTCCTGCTCCTGATTTTGCTGCCGTGTCTTATTTTCGGTCAAAGCCGCATCGGGGAGTGGAGGGCGCATGTTTCTTTTACCCCCATCATCAAGGTTGCCGAAACGCAGGAATCTATCGTGGCGGCCACTGCCAACGGATTACTTTTTGCTGATAAAGGGGGGCTCCAAATCAACACAACAACCAAAGCAAATGGGCTCTCGGATTATGGAATTTCAGCCATTTCTTTTGCCCCTGTTCCCAATATCCTCGTGATTGGATACGAAAACGGCAATGTTGATTTTTTAAGAAAAGATGGAATTATCAATTTTCCCGACCTTACCAGGAAGGCCGGACTCCAGAACAAAACCATTAACCGGATTATTTGCGAAGGCAATTATGCCTGGCTCTGCTGTGCTTTTGGCATAGTTAAAGTTGATTTACAGAAAGTGGAGGTTGCCGAAACCTGGTACCTTGGTGCACAAAATGACTTAAAAGAGGCCAACGACATGGCCTCCATGGGAGCCAACTTGTACGTCGCCACAAATCATGGCATTTTCATTGCCGCTAATCAAAACAGCAACCTCCAGGACTACCGGAACTGGCAACCTCAATCCGGTCTGCCTCAGCCGGATGCGGATTTTTCTTCCATTGCTTTTTCGGATGGATTGTTGTTTGTTCATGACCGAAGTAACGACCAGCTACTCGCCTGGGATGGACACAAATGGCTCAGGTATTATCCTGAAATAAAACAGATTGAGAGCATTAAATCTTCGGTCAATGGTTTGATCATCCTGGCTAAAGGCAAAGTATGGCTCATCGGCAAAGGCGGAAATAAAAACATCAGTAGCTACCAGCCGGATGGAATTCCGGAGGAGATCGATCCACGGGATGCACTAACAGACAGCAATGGGAAATTGTGGATTGGCGACAATCGATTCGGGTTAACCAGTCAAACAATCTCTTCCACATTCATTCACCTAAAAGCCAACGCTCCTGAAAGTGATCAGATAACGGCATTAAAGTCAATGGGTGAAGAGATATTTGCCGCAACCTCAACATACAACGCCGGAGGAATATCCGAAGCATCCTATTCGATTTATCAGGCAGGAATTTGGCAAAATTTCGCCGCTGCCGATGATCCCGGGCTCAAATCCATTGCCCCAATCAACTCATTTGTTGCTGTAAATGGTAAATCTGACGAATATTGGGCGTCTACATCGGGCTCCGGTTTACTCTATTTTCGGAAGAACAGGGTCGCAACACACTACAACGAGCAAAACTCATCACTTGGTGCTATGAACGGCTCCTGTATTGTAAACGGCTTAGCAGCAGACAACCAAAATAACCTTTTTTATACCAATCCTACCGGGAAGGTCCCACTTGGAAGCTTGTCGCAAAGCGGAAATTTTATATCACTCCCTTATCCCGGTCTGGATAACTCAACGATCGGAAATCAGATCCTCTCCAAATCTGGAGTTCACTGGGTGGTTCTTCCGCAAGAGGGCCTGTTTGCTTTCAAGGTAAAGGGCACCGCAGGAAATATATCGGGCGATCAGTATCGAAAAGTGGCTGTACAAAGCCGTTTCAGTAACGGAACAACTTCCCTGATCACGCAGTTCGGTGAAATATCCACCATCGTTGAAGATCACAACCAGGATCTTTGGGTTGGAACAGGTACTGGGGTGGTTGTCTATACCAATCCTGACAGAATATTTGACCCTGGCGAATTTTACGGTTCCCAACCTTCGCTCGATGATGGGGAAGGACTTTTCAAACCAATTCTCGAAAAAGAAAAAATCACTGCCATCGCCATTGATGGTGGCAACCGGAAATGGATTGGAACCACTAACTCCGGAGCGTTTCTTTTCACCGAACAAGTCACTCATCTGCTTCGCCATTTCGACAGCCAAAACTCACCATTGCCTTCCGGTCGGATTGATGCGATAACTATTCTCCCGGAGAGCGGAGAAGTTTTTTTTGCCACCGAAAAGGGCCTTTTCTCCTGGAAAAGTGATGCTACTGCAGGAACCGGTAACCTGGATAAAGCCTATGTTTGGCCCAACCCGCTGCGCGAAACCTTTGATGGTGTAGTTACCATTGACGGTCTGACGGATAGAACGGAAGTAAAGATAACCGATGTCGCAGGAAACCTGATCTTCAAAACTACCTCCCTGGGCGGCAGGGCCACCTGGAATGCAAAAAATTCAAGCGGGAAGCGTGTTGCCACAGGCGTCTACCTTATCTTCTGCATCTCCCCCCAAAATAAAACAACTAAAATCATCAAACTGCTTGTCATTCATTGAGTAAATAATTCATTGTTTCCCTTGTGACCTTCGTGAAGCCCTTTGAGACCTTCGTGGTTACATTTTTTCTCACCACAAAGGTCTCAAAGTACCACACAAAGGAGTCACAAAGGATTTGATGAATCTGTGTGACTCAAAGTCCCATTTTTAATCTTTAATTTGCAATCTGTAATTTCCAGCTCAATGTTCCACAAGACTGAAGGCATCGTTTTACATGGCCTGAAATATGGCGACTCCGGAAGAATCGTAACGGTTTATACCGAGGCCTTTGGCAGGTGTTCATTTATCCTTCAGGGTATTCATTCCAAAAAATCATCCAATAAAGCCAACCTATTACAGCCGCTTTTCCTGCTGGATATGGAGATCGACCACAGGCAAGGCAGAGAGCTTCAGCGGGCAAGGGAAATTCGTACAAACCACCCGTATCAGACAGTACCTTACGATATAGTCAAAGCATCACAGGCAATTTTCCTGGCAGAATTGTTGTTTAAGGTATTAAAAGAGGAAGAGGCGAGACCCGAACTCTTTCAGTACCTAAGTCACTCATTTCAAATTTTCGATCTCCTTCACCACGGAGTAGCTAATTTTCACTTTGCCTTTTTGATACAGCTCACCCGATACATGGGATTTGCCCCTACCGACAATTTTTCGGAAGAAAGACAATTTTTCGATATGGCTTCCGGGATTTTTGCAACTAACCGACCGCCCCATACCTATTTTCTGGAGCCGAAAGAGAGCCGTCTCTTCGCCGAACTCATGGCCTGTTCATACGAAGAAATTGGAAATATAGCGCTCAATTCCTCTCAACGGAATCAAATACTGATCAAAATAATAGATTATTTCTCCTTACATCTGGGAATGCATCTTCAGATCAAATCTTTGGATGTGCTACGGGAACTTTTTTCGTGAGGAACTCTGCATTTTGGGAATTCTCAAACATCGAAACATTCAGATAACAGCATATATTGATCTGATATTCTGCGGTTTTACAATCTGCATTTTGTAGAAAACGCTACCAGCCATATTTCTCTTTAATTATTTTAAATAAATTGTAATCTTTCTATTTTTAGCCTGAGAATTGCCATTCACAATTTTTTCAGTACTTTTGTAAGATATTAATTCAGTATGACCGTAACAAAACTTCCTACTACGAAGAAGAACGCCTTCGTTTCGATGATGGAGATTGCAGAGGAGTACAAGGCAACCAACCTTGTGGATCCTATGTCAGGTCTTCCTTGTCCGGATGATTTGATCAATCTTGTTGACAAATACATGCGTGCAGGGAACAACGACTTTTCTCCAAGTGAAGGGGTCGGGTCACTGAGAGAGCAAATTGTTGCTTTATTCAATAAGCAGAATAATACAGAATTACAAGCCGAAACCGACCTAACCATCACTGCCGGCCCTTTACAGGCAATGTCTACCGCCATCACCACCTTTGTTAAGGAGGGAGATGAAGTAATCCTATTTGAGCCCGTTCAGGAATCTTATGCCCAGTTAATTGAAATGACTGGAGGACGTCCGATTTACATCAACCTGAAGCATCCGGAGTACCGGATCGACTGGGATGAGGTTAAAAAGACCGTAACGACCAAGACAAAAATGATCGTTATCAACAATCCTCAAAACCCAATGGGTCAGATTTTCAGTCCGGAAGATTTTGATCAGCTCAAACGCATGACCAACGGAACCCGTTTGGTAATTCTCAGCAACGAAACATTTGGCAATATCGTCTACGATGGGCACAGTTTCAACAGTGTTGCATCAGTACCTGAGTTAGCTGCCAAAAGTTTGGTGGTCTCCTCTTTCGGGGCCATGTTCAATATCAACGGCTGGGGAATCGGGTACATTGCTGGTCCTGAAAAATTGATGGCCGAATATCGGAAAACTCAACAATACCAAGGGTTCAGTGTAAATACACCCACCCAGTATGCACTTGCCGAGTTTTTGAAACAGGGTCAGAATTTCAAAGAGATCAATGCATTTTATCAAAGCAAACGAGATTATTTCATCGAGCTGATGTCGGGAAGTAAATTCATTTTGATACCGACAAAATCCACCATCTACCAGCTTCTGGATTACAGCAAAGTTTCGGATGAACCCGATACGGAGTTCGTAATGAAACTGGCCAAGGAGTATCAGGTCGCCACAATCCCTTTCTCTGCCTTTCAGCATGAGAAAACAAAGATGCAGTTGATTCGGGTCTGTTTTGCCAAATCCAATGATTTACTGGAAGAGGCTGCCTATCGGCTGAAAAACGTACCGGTTAGCTTCCGAAGTAAGGAGAATTAGTAAAATTCACTCAAAATAGAGCCATAATAACCCACTGCGAAGCGGGTTATTATGGCTTAAAAAGGCCTCATAGTTCAAGGGATAGAACGGAAGTTTCCTAAACTTTAAATTCGCGTTCGAGTCGCGGTGGGGCTACAAAGCGTCTAATCCTGGCGGGTTAGACGCTATTTTATTTTCCACCCTCTTCATGTAAATATACCTCAGCAACAACCATACCAACACGCTGCTCACGACAGCATAGTAGAAAGTGCTGCTATTGAACAAGGAGGACCCAGTCTTGTCTGGTTCCAATCCTTCACCCGTCAAAAAGAAAATGATGACCCCCGCTGCATTGTTGATAAAATGGGCAATCATTGGTAACCAAAGCGTTCCGGTCCATTCGAGCAGATAACCGAACAGCGCACCAAGCAACAGGCGGGGCAGAAATCCAAAAAACTGCAGATGGAGTGCACTGAAAAGAATGGCCGTAATCCAGATACCCCAATGGCTGCTATGGGTCATTTTTTTTATCAGATTTTGCAGTACTCCCCTGAAAAGTAGCTCCTCACCTATTGCAGGCAAGACAGCTACAATAAAAAGATTCCCCAGTAATCCGCCAATACTTTTGGTAGTAAGAAACGCCTTCGTTATTTCGGTTGCCTGATCTTCCGATCTTCGCATCCAGCTTTCCAGGGAACTAAGCCAAGACGGCAATACTAGCTTCTGGTTGAGCAATGAAATCCATTCAATAACCGGTCCGCTTACCAGGATAATCCCGCAAACAACTGCCAGCATCATCCAGACAGGTCTTACCGTCAAACGTAAGAACTGAAAAGGTTTATCGTCGAGCGAATAAGCAATAACCAACGGTGGAAGAATAAACATCCCCAATGATTGTAAAATCTGGAAAAACTTCAATAGACTCACATTCGCAGGTTCATTGATATTGGCAAGCATTCCGGATAGTTCATCAAAACTGATCCCAAGACCAATCCGGCAAACCATAAAACCAACCATCGAAACAAGAATTCCCCCCATCAGGATCATGATCAAAGTGAAAAGCACCTGCGTAAAAGGGGTCGAATCGCGAAGAAATTTCATGAAATAGTCTTTGAGCGTTTGTCTGCAAAGTTATTTATTCCTACCGGTCAACCAAGAAAGCTTTCGAATCGAATGGCT